>JADLEZ010000199.1 GCA_020845855.1 Burkholderiales bacterium | reverse complement strand
TCCGGGCGCGTCCTACCGTCGGTACTCGCCACCGCCGGGGTCGCCGGGCCCGCGGTGGTCGCGACGGCAGGCGACCATCCCGGCCAGCGGCCGCTGGCGCAGGTCGGGGACGGCGCGGGGGACTGGGCCGCGCTCGCCGCGGACTACCGGCGATTCCTCGCCCGCTTCGGCGCGGTGATCGAGCGCTTCCGCGACGACGGCGAGCACGATTCCGCGCAGTCGTTCATGGTGCGTACACTGCTGATCCACGCCTACCGCCGCGTGCTCCTGCGCGATCCCTTGCTGCCCGCCTCGCTCCTCCCCCTCGACTGGCCCGGCGCGGCCGCGTACGCGCTGTGCCGCGACTTCTACCGGCTGACCCATCGGGCCGCGGAGCGGCACCTGGCCGCCACCCTCGGCACCGACAGCACCGCGTGGCCGCCGGCGAACGCCGCGTTCTACGCGCGCTTCGGCGGCCTGGGATGACTGACGTGAGGCTGACGCTCCCGCTTCCAGTCGCGCTGCCTGCGCGGGCCGGCGTCGCGGTCGTCGCCGCGTACCTCGCGTGCTACCTGTTTCTCGACTGGATCAGCTTCGTCGATCCCTACGGGCCGCTCGGCATCACGCCGTGGAACCCACCGCCGGGACTGTCGATCTTCATGGTGCTGCACTACGGGCCCGCGATGGCGCCGTGGCTGTTCGTGGCCGCGCTGGCCGCCGAGCTCCTGATCCGCGACGTCGCCGCGCCGTGGCCGGCCCAGGTCGTCGCGTGCACGTGGCTCGCCGCGAGCTACACCGCCTGCGCGCTGCTCCTGCAGCGGCGGCTGCGCTTCGACGCCGCGCTCGCCACGCTGCGCGATGCGACCGTGTTCGCCGGCGCCACCGCCATCGCCGCGCTCCTCATCGGCATGGGCTTCATCGGGATCTTCGTCGCCGCCGGCGTGGTGCCGCCCGGCGCCTTCGCACGCACCGTCGGCCAGTTCTGGATCGGCGACTTGATCGGCATCGTGGTCACGACACCCCTGCTGCTCACGCTGACCCGGGTGCGCGCCACGGCGCCCACGGTCGGCGCGCTGGAGACGGTCACGCAGTTCGCAGCGATCGGGATCGCCCTTTTCATCGTGTTCGCCCTGGGCATCGGCGGGAAGCTCAAGCTCTTCTACGTCCTGTTCCTGCCCCTCATCTGGATCGCCATGCGGCGCGGCATGGCCGGCACCGCGGCGGCCACGCTGCTCGTGCAGGTCGGCCTCATCGCCGCGCTGATGTTCGGCGGCCACGCCGCCGGCGAGGTGCTCGACTTCCAGTTCCTGATGCTCGCTCTCGCGCTCACCGGCCTGTTCCTGGGCGTCGCGGTCGAGGAACGCCGCGCGGTCGAGCGCAAGCTACGAGACAAGCAGGCCGAGCTCGACCGCAGCCTGCGCGCCGCGGCGGCGAGCGAGCTCGCCACGGCGCTCGCGCACGAGCTCAACCAGCCGCTGTCCGCGGTGGCGTCGTACACGCGCGCATGCGAGCTGCTACTCCAACGTGGCGATCCGCAAGGCGAACTGCCGGCGATCCTGCACAAGGTGATGGCCGAGGCGAACCGCGCCGGCACCGTCGTGCATCGCCTGCGCGAATTCGTGCGCAGCGGCACCATCCGCCAGGAGCGCCTGCCCACGGCGCGGCTGCTCGGCAACGCCGCCGAGGCGGCCGGGCCGCGCGCGGCACGCCACCGGGTAGCCATCGCCGTCGTGATTGCGCCCGGCATTGCGGATGTGCTCGGCGACCGCGTGCAGGTGGAGACGGTGCTGCACAATCTCATCGCCAACGCGATCGACGCGCTCAGGGAAACGCCGGGCGAGCGGCGCGTATCGCTTGCCGCGGCGAACCACGACGACGCGTTCGTGCGCATCACCGTGGCCGACAACGGGCCGGGGCTCGCGCCCGCCGCGCGCGCCTGCCTGTTCGAGCCGTTCGCCACCCACAAGACCGAGGGCCTGGGCCTGGGACTTGCCATCAGCCGCACCATCGTGGAGGCGCACGGCGGCGCGCTGTGGCACGCGCAAGCAGACACGGGCGCCGCGTTTTGCCTTACTCTTCCCACTGCGCGATAACCAAACGGGTTACGGCCATGGCCCAGCCATCCAATGTCTACATCGTCGACGACGACGCCGGCGTGCGCGATTCGCTCGAAATCCTCCTGCGCTTGCACGGCTACGCGCCCGCCTCCTTCGCTTCCGGGGAGGCCTTCCTCGATCAGGTCGAACGCCGCCCGAGCGGCGTGGTGCTGCTCGACCTGCGCCTGCCCGGCATGAGCGGGGCGCAGGTGCAGGCCGAGCTCGCCGCGCGCGGGGTCGCGTGGCCCGTGGTCATGGTCACCGCGCACGGCGACGTCGCGTCGGCGCGCAATGCGCTCAAGGCCGGGGCCAGCGACTTCATCGAAAAGCCGATCCAGGAGCCGGCGCTGCTCGCGGCCATCGAGCAAGGTGCTGCACAACAGCGCGCACCGCTGTCCAACCAGGCCGACGTCGAGCGCCGGCTCGCGCGCCTCACGACCCGCGAGCGCGAAGTCCTGTCGCTCGTCGTCGAAGGACGCCACAACCGCGAGGTGGCGCAGATCCTCGGCATCAGCCCGCGCACGGTCGAGGTGTACAAGGCGCGCATGAT
>JADLEZ010000198.1 GCA_020845855.1 Burkholderiales bacterium | reverse complement strand
CCCTGCAGACGCAGGATCTCGCCGATCGCGACCGCATCGCGCGGGATCACGCTGTTGTAGCCGGGGTAGCCGGTGGCCTGGTCGACCACGACGCCGGTCGCCACCGAATGGTGGTTGCGCCCCGTGAGCAGGGCGGCGCGCGTCGGCGAGCACAGCGCGGTGGTGTGGAAACGCGTGTAGCGCAGCCCCATCTGTGCGACGCGGTCGAGCGACGGGGTCGGGATCACGCCGCCGAACGTGGACGGCGCGGAGAAGCCGACGTCGTCGGTCATGATCAGCAGGACGTTCGGCGCGCCTTTCGGCGGCACGGTGAGCGCCGGCCAGTACGGCTTCGAGTCCGCGGCGTTGGGGCTGATCTGGCCGCGGAAGGTCTGCGGCGGGCTGGGCAGATACCGACCGTCAATCGTCGTCGTCGCGCCGGGCGCGCCGGGAAACGTCTGCGCCGTGCACACACCCGCGGCCAGCAAGGCGGCGACGCAAGCGATGAGACAGTTCATTGGCTTCATGATGAGACCTTCGAAAAAGAGCGGATGGATCACTTGCCTTCGTATGGAGTTGCACGGGCGATGGCCTCCAGCAGCGCTGCGCCGCCGAACGGTTTGGGTAGGTACGCGGCGGCGCCGCGCCGGCTCGCTTCGCTGCGCATTGCCGGCGAGTCATGGGCGGTGATGAGGATCACCGGCGGGCAGGCGCCGCGCTGCCGCAGCTCACCGAGCAGGTCCAGCCCCGACATCGAAGGCAGCCGGACGTCGCTCACGATGCAGCGCGTGTGCGCGGGGATGCCGGCGGCGAGCAGGGTCTCCGCCGACGCGTAAACCGTCGTCGCCAATCCGGCGGCGGTGAGCAGGCTTGCAATCGCCTCGCGCATGCCCTCGTCGTCTTCGATCACGATGATCGTGCCTCCGCTTGCCGCCATCGCCGTTTCCCTCGGATGCGTGGCAGTGAGTCCCGCCGCCATAGTGCTGCGATCGGGAGCGGAGCGAAATTGGCCCTAGGTGCGGCGCCGCTGCACCAAAGGACAGGGCGGCGACGGGTGTCGCGTCAGTCGCTGGAAGCGCCGTGCTCGCCGGCCATTCGGCCGAGCTCGGCTGCGGAGGTGACGCCGAGCTTCTCCATGACCTGCGCGCGATACGCTTTCACCGTGCGCAGGCCGATGCCGAGCTCGTCGGCGATCTGCTGGTTGCGGCGCCCCGCGACGATACGGTCGAACACTTCGCGCTCGCGCCCGGTGAGGGCGGCGAGGCGGGCGTCGCGCTGCCGCACGGTATCGCGTGCCGCGCGTGCCGCGGCATCGCGCGTGAGCGCGCGGCCGAGCGCTTCGAGCAGCGTGTCGCGCGCCACGGGCTTTTCGAGGAAGTCCACGGCGCCGGCCTTCATCGCGCGCACGCTGGTCGGCACGTCCGCGTGTCCCGTGAGGAAGATGATGGGCAGGTCGCGTCCGTGGCTTGCGAGCGCGGCCTGCAACTCGAGGCCGGACGGGCCGGGCAGCCTCACGTCGAGCAGCAGGCAGCCGGGGCGGTCCGGCAGCGGCCGCAGCAGGAACTCGCCGGTCGACCCGTAGCCCTGCGCTTCGAAGCCCGCCGCGCGCAGGAGGTCGAGAAGCGACAGCCGCAGCGACTCGTCGTCCTCGACGACGTGGATGAGCGGACGCGTCATGCGGCCCCCGCTTGCGCGACCGGCGTGTCGCGCAACCGCGGCAGCTCGACCTGGAAGCTCGCGCCCTCGCCCGCATTGTTCGCCGCGCCGAGGCGGCCGCCATGCGCTTCGACGATGGTGCGGGCGATCGACAACCCGAGCCCCATGCCCGCCGGCTTGGTGCTATAGAACGAATCGAAGAGCTTTGGCATCGCGTCGGGCGCGATGCCCTTGCCATGGTCGCTCACCGTGACGCGCGCCTGCCCGCCGGCGGCGTCGGTGGTGACCGTCACGATGCGCCGTTCGGGCTCGACCTCGGCCACCGCGTCCATCGCGTTCAGCACGAGGTTGATCAACACCTGCTGGATCTGCGTCTGGTCGCCGAGGACACGACCGGTCCCGGTGCCGCTTCGCCGTTGCAGCAGTACACCGCGCCGCCGCGCCTCGGGGCTCATCAGCGTCACCACGTCGTCGACGGCCGCGTCGAGGCCGAAGGGGCGCTGCTCGGGTGCGTGGCGCGCGAGCAGCGAGCGCAGCCGCCGGATCACGTCACCCGCCCGCACGCTGTCGCGGCGGATGCGGGTCACGATGCGCCGCAGGTCGTCGCGGGTGTCGGCGTCCGACTGCAGGAGCAGATCGGCGGCGTCGGCGCTGGTCTGCACCGCGCCGAGCGGCTGGTTGATCTCGTGCGCGATCGACGCCGTCAGCTCGCCCGCGACGGCGAGGCGCGAGGCGTGCGCGAGCTCGACGCGCTGCTCTTGCGTCACGACCTCGGCCGCGCGCCGCCGCCGCCGCTCGATCAGCAACGCGGCGATGAGCGCCGCCTGGAGCAGGATCACCGTTGTCCAAAGCAGCGCGACCCCGCGATACTGCTCCCAGAACGTGGGCTCGCGATAATGCACGACCGCCTCCTTCGGGATCACGTCCTCGTCGATGCCGAAGCGCTTGACCTGCCGCCAGTCGACGTGCAGCGCTACCGGTGCCGGCCCCGGTCGCTCGAGCGAAGCCGGAGGAGCACCCCGCAACAGGCTTGCGACGAGCGTGCCAGCCTGCCGCCCGATGCCCTCGAAGCTCGCCATGCGGCCGCCGACGACACCGGTGCCGATGAAGGTGTCCAGCGGGCCGTAGACCGGTGCGGCGCTTGCCTGGGCAAGTCGCGCCGCCGCGTCGCGCGGTGTCGACAACGCGCCCGCGCCGTCGACGAAGTAGCCCACCGTGAAGACGACGGTTCGGGCGTCCGTCTTCGCCAGCCGCTCGACCAGCACGTCGGTCGCAAGTCCGGCCCAGAACTCGACGCGGTGCTTGCCCGCAAGCGGCGGCGCCTCCTGGCGCAGCCGCGCCTCCCACTCGCGGTCCCGCGAGGACGTGCCGGTGACGACGACGAGCCGGTCCGCACCGGGATGCAAGCGCAAGGCCTCCGCGATGGTCCCCGCGAAATCGTACTCGACGGGCACGCCGAGCACGTCATCGGCTGCGAGGTGCAGTCTCAGGACGGCGGGCGCTACGTTGCCGTACACGAGCGGGCGGCCCGGGAAGAGCTGGCGGCGGTAGATTGCGAGGAACGCATAGGCGGCGTCGTTGAACGCGACCAGGACGTCGGGAGGACGGCTCTCGTACTTGGCGCGCAAGTAAGCGATGACCGCGCGCTCGTGCGCCTCGCCACCGAACACCGGCGAGTCCAGAAACTCGTAAAAGACGTGAACGGGCGGGTCGGACCCGAGCGCTGCGCGCAGTCCCTGGTCCACCGCCGCGTTT
>JADLEZ010000197.1 GCA_020845855.1 Burkholderiales bacterium | reverse complement strand
GCGTCAGGCATGCCCTGATGCGCCGCGCCTACTTCGACGACAGCTACCTGACCCCGCCGCTGTCCACTCCGGCGGGGCAGATGCGGGGGAGCGGCGCCGTACTGCCGCCGGTGACGAAATTTCCAGCCCATGTGCGTGGGCAGAGCGTTGCGGAGGAACCTGCCTTCGACGGCGTCAACG
The DNA here is from genome assembly GCA_020845855.1 of Burkholderiales bacterium. Taxonomy (GTDB): domain Bacteria; phylum Pseudomonadota; class Gammaproteobacteria; order Burkholderiales; family Casimicrobiaceae; genus VBCG01. The sequence continues at coordinate 15,525 of JADLEZ010000197.1, read as the reverse complement.
TCGTCGGCTATCTGGCGGCCGAGAGCGGCATCGGCGAATCCGCGCGGTCGATGCTGCGCGTGATCCGGGCCGCGGAGATTTCGGTGGCGCCGATCGACTTTCGCGTCGGCAACCTGTCTCGAATGCGGGAAGCGATTCCGGGCGTGACCGCGACAACCCAGTTGCACGCGATCAATCTGTTCCACATCAACGCCGACCAGATGTTCGTCGCCCGCGATAGCCTGGGCAGCTCGCTGTTCGAGGGGCGCTACAACATCGCCTTCTGGGCGTGGGAGCTCTCCGCGTTTCCGGATGAGTGGGTGCCCGCATTCGACCTCGTCGATGAAGTCTGGGTGCCGTCGGCATTCTGCCAGCAGGCGATCGCCGCGAAGTCGCCGGTACCGGTCCTGCGCGTGCCGCACGCGGTGGCCGCGCCTTCGCCCAAGCCCGATCGCGCGAAGTTTGCTGTCGCGGCCGGCGATGTCGCTTTTTTCGCGATGTGCGACGTGTTCTCGGTTCCGGAACGCAAGAATCCCCTCGGTGTGGCCGAGGCGTTTCGTGCCGCGTTTCCCGGCGGCGAATCGGTGCGCCTGTTCCTCAAGATCGGCAACCTCGAATTCCAGCCGGACCTCAAGGCCCGGCTGGCCGGTCTCGCGCGCGCCGACAAGCGCATCACGCTGGTCGAGGGCTATCTCTCGCGCCAAGACCTGTGGACCTTGATGGCAAGCATCGATTGCTTCGTCTCGCTGCATCGCGCGGAAGGCTTCGGCCTCGGCATGGCGGAGGCGATGGCGTGCGGCAAGCCGGTGATCGCGACCCCCTGGTCGGGCAACGTCGACTTCACGCGGCACGACAACGCGCTGCTCGTCGATTACACGCTGGTGCCGCTCGCGCGCGACCTCGGCCCGTACCGCGAGGGCGAAGTGTGGGCGGAGCCTGACATCGATTCGGCCGCACGCGCGATGCGCGAGGTCGCGCGCTCGCCCGAGTTGCGTGCGAGGCTGGGAGCGCGCGGATTGCGTACGGTCGCCGACGAGCTGTCGCCGCAGGCGCTGGCGCCGCGGGTGGCGGGGCGCTTGCGTACGGTGCACGCGCTGTTGCGCAGCCGCGGTCGGTAAGGCAGATTCCTCGGTCCTCGGAATGACACCCGGTAACAGAGGGACTGCAATGATGCTGCGTCGGGCGCCGATGCAGGGGCCGGCGAGAGTCGGCCGTTTGATATAATGGAAGTCTTGGCCAAGTAGCTCAGTTGGTAGAGCAGAGGACTGAAAATCCTTGTGTCGGTGGTTCAATTCCGCCCTTGGCCACCAGAATCCGGACCGGTGCCCGCTTCCTCCACCACCCACCGTGCGTAGCTTGACGACTGCAGACCTCACGCATCGGCGGCGCTCGCAATGATCCGCTCGAGCCTTTCCTGCACGTCGCGCAGCTGGGGCAACACATCGCGCACCTGGCGGGACTTGGAGTAGTCGCCGGTCGACACCTGGCAACCGAGTCATCACTCGCGGAACGCTTCGGACCATCCCGTGGCAACCGGATAGGCGGGTGGCTGATCGGGTCCCGGGACCGTGCCCAGCAGTGCTAGACTCCGGGAGCACACGCGGGTGAACGAAACGGCGCGAACCGCGAACGTTTTCACCCCAGTGGAAGCGAGGAGTAGGAGCCATGTCTCTACCTGAGGGTATCGAGATCAATCCCAAGGTCATGCTGGGAAAGCCGGTGATTCGCGGCACGCGTATTCCGGTCGAGTTGATCTTGCGCAAGCTTGGTGAGGGTGCGACCGAAGAGGATTTGCTTGACGCCTATCCCAATCTGAAGCGGGACGACATCCGCACGGCGCTGACTTATGCGGCCGTGGCGTTGGCTCATGAAGAGATCGTGTAACGCGTCGACGCAATCGCGATGTTGCGCTTTCTCGCTGACGAGAGTTGCGACTTCGCGGCTGTTCGCGCATTGCGGACCGAGGGCTTCGACGTTCTGTCGGTTGCAGAGGCCTCGGCGGGGGCCGATGACGAGGTTGTGATGACCCAGGCGTTGCGCGAGCGCCGGATTCTACTTACCGAGGACAAAGACTTCGGCCAACTGGTTTTCGCGGCCGCCGCCAAGAGCTTGGGTATCGTGCTCATCCGCTTCCCGGCGACCGCCCGGTCAGCCCTCGGGTCTCGGGTGATTGAGCTCGTGCGGAAACATGAAGATCGACTGATAGGCAGCTTCGTCGTGCTCCAGCCGAAGCGCATTCGTATTTCTGTGCTGCCATAGCATCGTTGAGTTGATCTCACGGAATCCAGACATGGCTGGAAACCTGCATGTGCGTAATCTGGACGACGAATTGATTGCCAAACTGAAGCGCCGAGCCGCACGGCATGGGCGCTCGACCGAGGCTGAGCACCGGGAAATACTTCGCCAGGCGCTCGCTGCCGACGTCGATCCTGACTTCGAAAAGCTGGCTACCCAATTGCGCAAGCTTACCGGCAGTAGGAAGCAGACGCCCTCCGAGCTCCTGTTGCGTGAAGGGCGCGACGAGCGGGGAGTGCGTTGTGCATCGACGCCAGCGTCGCCATCAAATGGGTAGTCCAAGAAGTTAGCGTGACCACGCTTGCAGACCCGTAGCGAACACGGCAAAATGCGTGGCATTTGCAACGCAAGGTGCCGAAATGAAGACTGCGACGTTCCCGTCCCTGCGCGTCGATCCCGCGCTCCGGGACGCAGCCGAGAGGGTTCTGGAGGAAGGCGAGAGCCTTTCGAATTTCCTCGAGCAGTCGATCCGGGAGGGCATCGAGCGAAGGCAGGCTCAGCGCGAGTTCATCGCGCGCGGCTTGCGTTCCCGCGAAGAGTCGCGCCGGACAGGTAAGTACGTCGGATCTGAAGCAGTTATCGGGCGTCTCGAAACGTTGCTCGCCCGTGCCAAGGCCTCGGACAAGGCGCGCGGGTGACCTATCGGGTCCGGTTTACCGAGGACGCCGAGGCCGACCTGGTTCGACTGTACGAGTTCATCCTCGCGCGCGACGAGACCGATTGGGCGCTGGCTGAACGGGCGCTCGAGGCGATTCGGAACGCGATCAGAAGTCTCGAGCTTTCACCGTTCAGTAACCGAAAGGCGACCTCGGGCAACCCTTTTCTGCGCGAGCTCGTGATTCCGTTCGGGGCAACCGGCTACGTCGCGTTGTTCGAGATCGACGACGATAAGACCGTCAGCATCCTGGCGGTACGTCATCAGCGGGAGGACGATTATCATTGAGCGAGACGCCGCGCGTCCTCGAGCAGAAGAATCAGCTGTCGTTCGCTCTCCGGTGTCGGTTCAAAGCCGAAGCGCCGGTAGAGCGCCTCCGCCTCGGCATCGAGAGGATGAGTAAGCAGTGCGCGGATGCCCGCGTGCCCGGCAACAGTGATGGCGCGTCGGATCGCATCCTGCAGTCAGCTGCCCAGATGGAGCCATGTCGTACAATCGTCTAGCAACCGGATCAACGCCATGACGTCCATCTCACGGCAAAAGTACGTCAGGTCAGTAGGCTCGACGCAAGGCCGGCCAGTCCATCGGACGGTGGACCGGCGCCGTCCATGAGAATGGCCCACTAGCCGCCCATGGCAAACCCGAGCCGCCGCATCCGCATCCTCTTCGTATGCCTCGGCAACATCTGCCGATCGCCGACCGCGGAAGTCGTGTTCCGCGCGGCGGCGGCGCGCGCAGGCCTTGCCCATCAGGTCGAGATCGACTCGGCGGGAACGAGCGAGTGGCACGTCGGCAATCCGCCGGACTATCGCGCGACCGCGCATGCCGCGCGCCGCGGCTACGACTTAAGGCCGCTGCGCGCGCGCCAGGTCTCCGCGGAAGACTTCGCGCGCTTCGACTGGATCTTCGCGATGGACCGCAGTGTGCTGGCGGAGCTCGCGGCGCTGCGTCCGAACGGCGTCGCAGGACACCTGGGGCTGTTCCTCGACCAGGCGCCGGACCTCGGCGTGAGCGAGGTCCCCGATCCGTACGACGGCGGGCCCGACGGCTTCGAGCACGTGCTCGACTTGATCGAGCGCGGCGCCGAGGCGTTTGCCGCGCACCTCGTCGCACGGCCGTAGTCCATCGGGCGCGACGCAGGGTGCCACGCCTTGCGTGGCGGCGAATCGGGCGATAATGCCGGCCACCACCCGCGCCCGGCGACCCGGCCGCGCCTGTCCCTGGAGGCCCTTCCCATGAACATGCCCGCGGCATCGCAGGACCGGCGTGCCGAGCGATTCGCCGAGCTCGCGGCGCTGGTGAGCGCTAAGGTGGCGCCGGAGCAGCGCGAGGTGGTGCAGCGGTTCGTCGCCGCGTATTACGGGCAGGTCGACGCCGACGACCTCGCCGAGCGCGAGCTTGCGGACCTGTACGGCGGCGCGCTGTCGCATTTCAACTACGCGTGGAAGCGGGCGTCGGGCGGCGCGCGCGTGCGCGTCTTTCACCCGACCCTCGAGGAGCACGGCTGGCAGTCGACGCACACGGTGGTCGAGATCGTCAACGACGACATGCCGTTCCTGGTCGACTCGGTATCGATGGAGGTGAACCGCCACGGCCTGACGCTGCACCTCATCGTCCATCCCATCATGGGCGCGGTGCGCGCGGCGGACGGCACGCTGGCGGATATCGTCGCGCCCGGCACGCCGGAGGCGCAGCGCGAATCGTTCATTCACCTCGAAGTCGATCGCATCAGCGGGGCCGAGGCGCACGCGGAGCTCGCCCGCGACCTCGAACGCGTGCTGCAAGACGTCCGGCTCGCGGTGGGCGACTGGAAGCCGATGCGCGAGCGCGCGCTCGCCATCGTGACCGAGCTCTCGGCTACACCACCCGCGCTGCCCGCCGGCGAGCTCGACGAGGGCAAGGCCTTCCTGCGCTGGCTCGCCGAGAATCACTTCACGCTCCTCGGTTATCGCCGCCACGACCTCGTCACCGTGAACGGCCAGGATGCGCTGCGCGTCGTCCCGGGGTCGAGCCTGGGCATCCTGCGCGAGAAGGAGGAAAAGGGTGTGGCGGGAAGCTTCGCGGCGCTGCCGCCGGAAATTCGCGCGTACGCACGCAGGCCGGAGCTTCTGGTCATCACCAAATCGACGTCGCGCTCGACCGTGCACCGGCCGGGGTATCTCGATTACGTGGCGGTCAAGCGCTTCGACGGCGCCGGCAACGTCGTCGGCGAGGACCGCTTCCTCGGTCTGTTCACCTCGGCTGCGTACAGCGCGAATCCCGCCGAGATTCCGCTCCTGCGGCGCAAGGTAGGCAACGTGGTCGCGCGCGCGGGCCTCGCCGCGGGCAGCCACGCGGGCAAGGCGCTCCTGCACAGCCTCGCGACCTATCCGCGCGACGAGCTCTTTCAGACCGGCGACGACGAGCTCCTGCGCACCGCGATGGGCATCCTGCACCTGTACGACCGGCAGCGCTTCCGGCTGTTCGTGCGCCGCGACGCGTTCGAGCGCTTCATGTCGTGTCTCATCTACGCGCCGCGCGACAACTATTCGACCGACTTGCGGCAGAAGTGGCAGACCATCCTCATGCAGGCGTTCGGCGGCACGAGCTCCGAGTTCAACGTGAGCCTGTCCGAATCGATGCTCGCGCGCATTCACATCACGGTGCGCACCACGCCCGGCGCCATTCCCGCCTTCGACGCGCGCGAGCTCGAGGGGCGGTTGATCGCCGCGGCGCGGCGATGGACCGACGAGTTGAAGCAGGCGCTGATCGAGTCGCTCGGCGAGGCCGCCGGCAACGAGCGCCTGCGCCGGTTCGGCCAAGCTTTTCCGGCAGGCTACCGCGAAGAATTCCCTGCGCGCGCCGCGGTGCCCGACATCGCGCTGATGGCGAAGCTCTCCCCCGCGGAACCGATGGCGGTGAGCTTGTACCGGCCGCTGGAAGCCCCGCCCGGCCAGCTGCGCTTCCGGCTCCTTCACCTCGGGCAGCCGGTGACGCTCTCCGACAGCCTGCCGATGCTGGAGCACATGGGGCTCAAGGTGCTCGACGAGCACCCGCACCGCATCACGCCGCAAGGCATGCCGGCGATCGCCATGCACGACTTCGGCATCCAGTCCGCGCTGCCGGGTGTCGAGCTCGAGGTCGACGGTCTGCACGACGTGTTCGAGGACGCGTTCGGGCGCATCTTCCGCGGCGAGGTCGAGAACGACGACATGAACCGGCTGGTCGTCGCGGCGCGCATGCCCGCGCAAGAGGTCGTCGTGCTGCGCGCCTACGCGAAGTACCTGCGCCAGATCGGCTTCCCGCTGTCGCAGGCGTTCATCGAGAGCACGCTCGCCGCGCACGCGAACGTCGCGCGCATGCTGGTCGAGCTCTTCACGGCGCGCTTCGATCCCGCGGGCGGCGCCGCCGCGGACGCGCGCAGCGTCGAGTTGGAACGCGCCATCGAGGCCGCACTCGATGGCGTGGCGAACCTGTCCGAGGATCGCGTGCTGCGCCAGTACCTGGCGCTCATTCGCGCGACCACGCGCACGAACTACTGGCGGCGCGACGCCGCCGGCAAACGGCGCGCCTTCCTGTCGTTCAAGTTCGACCCGGCTCGCGTGCCCGGGCTGCCCGAGCCCAAGCCCATGTTCGAGATCTTCGTGTACGCGACGCGCTTCGAGGGCGTGCACCTGCGCGGCGGGCGCCTCGCGCGCGGCGGCCTGCGCTGGTCGGACCGCCTCGAGGACTTCCGCACCGAGGTGCTGGGCCTCGTCAAGGCGCAGATCGTGAAGAACGTCGTCATCGTGCCGGTGGGCAGCAAGGGCGGCTTCGTGCTCAAGCGCCCGCCGCCGGCCAGTGACCGCGAGGCGTACCTGAAGGAAGGTGTGGCGTGCTACCAGGACTACCTGCGCGGCCTGCTCGACCTCACCGACAACCGCGCCGGCGACGCGATCGTGCCGCCGCCGCAGGTGAAGCGCCACGACGCGGACGACCCGTACCTCGTGGTCGCCGCCGACAAGGGCACTGCCACCTTCTCCGACTACGCCAACGCGATCAGCGCGGAGTACGGCTTCTGGCTCTCCGACGCGTTCGCCTCCGGCGGCTCGGCGGGCTACGACCACAAGGGGATGGGGATCACGGCCCGCGGCGCGTGGGAGTCGGTCAAGCGCCACTTTCGCGAAATGGGTGTCGACACCCAGACCACCGACTTCACGGTGGCCGGCATCGGCGACATGTCGGGCGACGTGTTCGGCAACGGCATGCTCTTGTCGCGCCACATCCGGCTCGTCGCGGCCTTCGACCACCGGCACATCTTCCTCGACCCCGATCCCGACCCGGCGGCGAGCTACGCGGAGCGCGAGCGCCTGTCACGCCTGCCGCGCTCGACCTGGGGCGACTACGATGCGACGCTCCTTTCGGCCGGCGGCGGCATCCATCCGCGAACGGTCAAGTCGATCGCGATCACGCGGCAGGTCCAGGCGGCGCTCGCGATCGGCGCCGATTCGCTGACGCCAGCCGAGCTCGTCCACGCGATCCTCAAAGCCCCCGTCGACCTGATCTACAACGGCGGCATCGGCACCGATGTGAAGGCAACGGGCGAGGCGCACGCGCAGGTTGGCGACCGCGCCAACGACGCGGTGCGCGTCGACGGCCGCGAGCTTCGCTGCAAGGTGCTGGTGGAGGGCGGCAACCTGGGCGCCACCCAGCTCGGGCGCATCGAGTACGCGCAGGCCGGCGGGCGCGTCAATACCGATGCGATCGACAACTCGGCCGGGGTGGATACCTCCGACCACGAGGTCAACATCAAGATCCTGCTCGGGCTGCCGATCGCCGACGGCGAACTCACCCTGAAACAGCGCAACGCGCTGTTGGCGGAGATGACCGGCGAGGTCGCCGCCCTCGTGCTGCGCGACAACTACTTCCAGACGCAAGTGCTGTCGGTCACGCGGCGCATCGCCCCGCAGCTTCTCGATGCGCAGGCGCGCTTCATGCGTTACCTCGAGAAAGGCAACCGGCTCGACCGCGCCATCGAGTTCCTGCCCTCCGACGAGGAGATCGAGGCGCGGCGCCGGGCCAATCGCGGGCTGACGGCGCCGGAAGCCGCGGTGCTGTTGGCCTACGGCAAGATCTGGCTCGACGGCGAGCTCCTCGACTCCCCGCTCACCGACGACCCGTGGATCGCCACGGCGCTCCTGCGCTACTTCCCCGCGCAGCTTTCGAAGAAGTACGCCGCGTACATGCCGCGGCATCCGCTCAAGCGCGAGATCATCGCCACCCACGTGCTCAACAGCATGATCAACCGCGTGGGCAGCACGTTCGTGCACCGGCTTGGCGAGACCACCGGCGCGCCGCCGCACGAGGTCGTACGCGCGTACCTCCTCGCGCGCGAGGTCTTCGGACTGGTGCCGATGTGGGCGGCGATCGAAGCGCTCGACAACAAGGTCGACGATGCCGTGCAGGCGCAGATGCTGACCGACACCAGCCAGCAGCTCGAGCGGGGGACGGTGTGGTTCCTGCGCTCGCGTCGCCTGGCCGAGGATATGGCGGGGACCATCGCCCGCTTCAAGCCGGGGTTCGACGCGCTGGCGGCGCGGCTGCCGCAGCTTCTCGGCGGCGCCGAAAAGGCGCGCCTGGACGAGCGGATCGGCAAGCTCGCCGCGACCGGCGTGCCGCGGGACTTGGCCGTGCGCGTGGTCCAGTTCGACACGCTGTACGCGGCGCTCGACATCGCGGAAGTGGCCGCCGACGCCGGCAAGCCGGTCGAACCGGTGGCGGCGATCTACTTCGAAGTCGGCAACCGCTTGGGCCTCGCCTGGCTCTCCGAACAGATCGCGGCGTTGCCCGGCGCCGCGCACTGGCAGCGCCTGGCCCGCAGCGCGATGCAGGACGACGTCGCGAACCTGTCGCGCAGCGTCACCGCGGAAGTCCTGCGGGGCAGCGACGACGTGGGCTTGGCGGGCCCTCTCATCGGCCAATGGGAGGAGCACAACCGGCGCGCGCTCGAGCGCCTGGCGCGGCTATTCACCGAGTTGCGTGCGGTGCCCGCGCCCGACGCGGCGATGCTGTCGGTGGCCATCCGGGAGCTCCGCGCACTGGCGTAGCCGTTGCCCAAAGCCGTCACCCGGCATCGGCGCTTTCGCGCGGCGCGCATGCCAATGGCATGAATTTATGACGTTGTCCTGGTGTTCGGGCGCGCCGAGACGGGCATGCTAATTGCTGGCGACTGCTCCGACGCGCGGGAGAGAGCCCGGGCGTACCGCGGCCCGGATGACGACCGGGCAAACAACGAACGAACAGGCAGGTGACGTCTTCATGACCCATGGGTCCGGTGCGCGCGTGCGCGCCTGGTTTACGCGCGCCGTTGCAGGCGCTTCGCTGGCGCTCGTGCTGGCGGCGCCCGCGCTCGCGGCGGTGGGCATCAACAAGAGCTTCACGCCCAACTCGGTCACCGCGGGGCAGGTCTCGATGTTGCGCATCGACCTGCTCAATCCCAACGCCGCCGCCGCGACGGGGGTCTCCGTCACCGATAACCTGCCGGCCAATGTCGTCGTCGCGAATCCGTTGACGATCGGCGCCAACACCTGCGGATTCACGGTGTCGGCGACGCCGGGTTCCGGCACGATCGCACTGTCCGGCGGGACCATCCCGCCGATCAGCGGCGGCGTCTCCGGCTCCTGCTTCATCACGATCAACGTGGTGTCGAGCGTACCGAACACGTACCTCAACACCATCCCGGCCAGCGCGGTGGCGTCGTCGGAGGGCACGAACGCGCAGTCGGCGCAGGCGACGCTGGTCGTTTCCACGCCCGCGAACGTCGCCGCATCGAAGGCCTTCTCGCCGACCAACGTGCACGGCAACGGGGCCTCGGAGACGTCCGTCTCGACGCTGACCATCACCCTGACCAATCCGAACCCCATCCCGCTGACCGGCGCGAGCGTCACCGACACGCTGCCCGTGCAACTTACCATCGCCACGCCGTCCAATGCGTCCACGACCTGCGGCGCCGGAACGGCCACCGCGTCGACGCCGGCGACGAGCCCGGCCACCATCTCGCTCGCGGGGGGAACGATTCCCGCCGGTCCCGGCGGGGTGTGCACGATCACGGTCAACGTGATCGCCCGCAACCCGGCAGCCGCGTTCGACAACAACGTGACCAACAGCGTACCCGCGGGTGCGCTTGCTACCGCCGAGGGCGCGACCAGCCCCGCATTCAACGCGCCGATCAGGGTGCAGACCGGCGCCGCGCTCACCAAGGCCTTCGCACCGACGAGCGTGGCCGTCGGGGGGAGCGCCACGCTCACCATTACCGTCCGTAACTTCAACCAGACGACGCTGTCGCCGATCACCTTCACCGACACGCTGCCGGCCAATCTGGTGCTGACCGGCGCGCCGACGACCACGTGCTCGGGCACGCTGACGAGCTCGGCCGGGCCGCCGGCGTCGGTGACGCTCACGGGCGCGAGCCTCGGCGCGGCGCCGGCGGGCGTGGGAGCCGCAAGCTGCACCATCACCATCCCCGTCTCGCCGACGACGAGCGGCACCAAGACCAACAACATCGCGGCCGGCACCTGGGGCGGGGTCGCCTATTCGGGCACCGGCAACGTCAACCTGGCGGTGAGCGACATCACCGGCAGCAAGTCATTCTCGCCCGGCACCGTGCTCCAGGGCGGCACCACGGCGTTGACCATCACGCTCACCAACCGGGACGCGGCCCCGGTGACGATCAACTCGCCGAGTGGGGTGACCGACAACCTGGCCACCCTCGGCACCGGGTTCAGCGTACCCGCGGGCGCCACTGTCGGCGGAACCTGCGGCTCGTCGATCACTTCCGCGCTGCCGGCCACGACCCTCGTCTTCGGCGGCGGGACCATCCCGGCCGGCGGTAGTTGCACGATCACGATATCGCCGGTGAACGTCGCCGCCAACGCGACGACCGGCACCCGCACCAACACGATTGCCGTCAACGGCGTGCAGACGTCGGGCGGCAACAACACGGTGACCATTACGGGAACGCTCGTCGTTACGCGCGTGCTGTCGGCGGCGAAATCGTGGTCTCCGACCCAGGTCCAGGCGGGTGGCGTCTCCCGGCTTACCGTCACGCTCACGCGCGCGGCGGGCGCGTCCGCGCTTTCCGGTATCGCCTTCACCGACTTGCTCACGACGATGGGCGGGCTCGGCTTCGTCGTGGCCAATCCGGCCAACGAAGCCACCACCTGCGGCGGCGGCACGGTCACCGCCACGCCGGGCGCGACCTCCTTCTCGCTCGCCGGCGGCTCGCTCGCGGGTGGGGCCGCCGCGACGAGCTGCACCGTGTCGGTGAACGTGCAGGCACCGCCCGGGCAGGCCGCGGGAACCTACACCAACACCCTCCCCGCCGGCGCGGTCGCGTCGACGGAGGGCTTCTCGAACGCGGCGGCGAGCGCCGGGCTGCAGGTCACCAATGCGACCAGCGTCACCATCAACAAGGCGTTCAATCCGACCACGGTGGCGGTCGGCGCCACGTCGCTGATGACGATCCAGATCCGCAACAACAATGCGGGCGCGATCGCGCTCTCCGGCGTTGGGCTTGTCGACAACCTGCCGCCGGGGATGGTCATCGCCAATCCACCGGCGCCGTCGTCGACGGGCTGCGGCGCGCCGGCCATCACCGCCGCCGACAACACCGCAACCGTCACGGTGGCCAACGCCGCGATCGCGGTCAGCGCCATTTGCTCGATCAACGTCACCGTGCGCGCGACGGCGGCAGGCAACCTCATCAACACCATTCCGCCGAACGCCGTCACGTCGGCGCAGGGCGTGACCAATCCGCTGCTGGGCTCGGCCACGCTGGCCGCGACGGGCCTGGTCAACCTCAACGTCACCAAGACCAACGGGCAGAGCTCGCTCACCCCCGGCGGGACGACGACCTATACGATCGGCGTCACCAACAGCGGGCCGAACGACGTCGCCGGGGTCACGGTCACGGACAATCCGCCGCCCGGCGTCAGCTTCGGCGCCTGGACCTGTGTCGCGGCCGGCGGCGCGGTCTGCGGCTCGGGCTCGGGCCCGATCAGCGATATCGTCACCATCCCGGTCGGCGGCTCGATCACCTACACCGTGCCGGCGAGCATCGCGCAGAGCGCGCCAGGCCCGGTGGCGAACACCGTGACGCTCGGCGTTCCGGGCTCGGTCATCAACACCGGCAACTCGAGCGCGACGGACACCGATCCGCTCGAGCCCACGCTGGGCAAGGCCATCGTGCCGGCGACCATCGCGGTCGGCGGCGCGTCCACACTCACGCTCCTCGCCGGCAACAACAACAACGTTCCCATCACGCTGACGGCCGCGCTGGTCGACGCGATGCCCGCGGGGGTCACGACCACGACCGCGAACACGGGCACTTGCGGTGGCGTGTCGGTGACCTCGACCACGATCACCATGGCGTCGGGCGAGGCGATCCCCGCCGGCGGCTGCACCATCGTCGTCGGCGTGACCTCCAGCACGCCAGGCACCGTCACCAACACCACCAGCACTTTGCAGACGAGCACCGGCACCGCGCCCGCGGCATCCGCGCCGCTCACGGTGACCGCGGCAGCACCCACGCTCGGCAAGGGCATCGCCCCGGCGTCGATCGCGGCCGGCGGCGGCGCGACGCTCACGCTTACGCTCGGCAATCCGAACGCCGCGCCGATTTCCCTCACGTCGAATTTCATCGACAACATGCCGCCGGGCGTGACCACCACGTCGGCCAACACCGGCACGTGTACCGGCGTCACCGTCGCCGCGGGCTCGATCACGATGGCGTCGGGCACGGCCATCCCGCCGGGCGGCTGCACGATCGTGGTGACCGTCACGTCGACCACGCCGGGCGCGGTCATCAACACCACCGGCGCGCTCGACACCACCGCCGGCAGCGCGGGCCCCGCGAGCGCTCCGCTCACCGTCACGCTGTCCGCGCCGTCGCTGTCCAAGAGCATCGTGCCCGCGACGATCAACGCGGGTGGCTCCGCTACGCTTACGCTCACGCTCGGCAACCCGAACGTCGTGGCGATCTTGCTGTCGTCGAACTTCGTCGACACCATGCCCCCTGGCGTGACCACCACGTCCGGTAACACCGGCACTTGCACCGGCGTCACCGTCGCCGCGGGCTCGATCACGATGGCGTCGGGCACGGCCATCCCGCCGGGCGGCTGCACGATCGTGGTCGCCGTAACGTCCAGCACGCCGGGCACCGTCACCAACACGACCGGCACGCTCGCCACGAGCGGGGGCAACGCAGGTCCGGCGAGCGCGCCGCTCACGGTCACCGCGGTCGCTCCCACGCTCGGCAAGTCGATCGTGCCGTCGCCGATCGCCGCCGGCGGCACGGCCACGCTCACGCTTACACTGGGCAACGCCAACGCGGCCGCGATTACGCTCGCCGCGCCGTTCGCCGACAACATGCCGGCAGGCGTGACCACGACATCGGGCAACACCGGCACGTGTACAGGTGTCACCGTCGCGGCGACGTCGATCACCATGGCGGCGGGCAGCAGCGTCCCCGCCGGTGGCTGCACCATCGTGGTGTCGATCACGTCGAGCACGCCGGGCACCGTCACCAACACCACCGGCACGCTGTCGACCAACGCGGGCGACGCGCCGCCCGCGAGTGCGGATCTCACGATCAGCGCGCTGCCCACGCTTGCGAAGGCGATCCTGCCGGCGACCATCGGCATCGGCGGCAGCGCGACGCTCACCATCACCGTCGGCAACACGAATCCGGCTGCGATCACCGTGACCGCACCGTTCACGGATCCCATGCCGGCGGGCGTCACCACGACCTCCGGCAACACGGGCACCTGCACCGGCGTCACGGTGGCGGCGGGCTCGATCACGCTCGCCGCGGGCACCTCGATCCCGTCCGGCGGTTGCACCATCGTGGTCACGGTCACCTCGGCCACCACGGGCACGGTGACCAACACCACCAGCGACCTTGCGACCTCCGCCGGCACTGCGCCGGCCGCGCAGGCGCCGCTGACCGTCACGGCGGTGAGCGCGGCGCTCGCCAAGGCCATCGCGCCAGCGACCATCGTGGCGGGCGGCAGCACGACGCTGACCATCACGCTTTCCAACGCCAACGCGATCCCGATCACGCTGTCGGCGCCGTTCACCGACACCATGCCGGCCGGCGTGACCTTGCTCGGCGGCAACACCGGCACGTGCGCAGGCGTGACCAACACGGCGACGACTATCACCATGGCCGCGGGCGCCACGGTTCCCGTGGGTGGTTGCGCAATCGTGTTCCAGGTCACGTCGGCCACCCCCGGCACCGTCACCAACACGACCAGCGCGCTGGTTACCGATGTCGGCACTACGCCCCCGGCAAGCGCGCCGCTCACCGTGACCACGGCCCCGCCGACGCTTGCGAAGTCGATCGCACCGGCGTCCATCAGCGTCGGCGGCGCCGCGACGCTGACGCTCACGCTGGGCAACGTGAACGCCGTTCCGCTGACGCTGTCGTCGCCATTCATCGACGTCATGCCGGCCGGCGTGACCACCACGAGCGGCAACACGGGCACGTGCATGGGTGTCACGGTGATGCCGACGGCAATCACGATGGCCGCGGGCAGCTCCATCCCGCCGGGCGGCTGCACGATCGTGGTCACAATCACGTCGTCGACGCTCGGCACGGTGACCAACACGACCGGCACGCTTACCACCAGCAGCGGTAGCGCGCCGCCGGCGAGCGCGCCGCTCACCGTCAGCGCATCGCCCATCACGCTCGCGAAGACCATCGCGCCGTCGACCATCGCTCCCGGCGGCACCGCGACGCTTTCGATCACGCTCGGCAATACGAGCGGCGCGGCGGTTACGCTCACGGCGCCCTTCACCGACACCATGCCGGCAGGGGTGACCACCACCAGCGGCAACACGGGCACGTGCACCGGCGTCACGGTCACCTCGACCGCGATCACGATGGCTGCGGGCAGCGCCATCCCACCCGGCGGCTGCACGATTATCGTGACGATCACGTCGTCGACCGCGGGCACGGTCACCAACACCACCGGCCCACTTACCACCGGCGGCGGCACCGCGCCGCCCGCGAGCGCGCCGCTCAGCGTGACGAGCCCCGGCGCCCCGACGCTCACCAAGACCATCGCGCCGTCGACCATCGCTCCCGGCGGCGCCGCGACGCTCACGCTCACGCTCGGCAACGCGACCGCCGCGCCGCTGACGCTTACCGCCGCGTTCGTCGACACCATGCCCGCCGGCATGACCACCACCGGCGGCAATACCGGCACCTGTGCCGGTGTCACGGTGACGTCGACCACGATCACCATGGCGGCGGGCAGCACCATCCCGCCGGGCGGCTGCACGATCGTGGTCGGCATCACGTCGTCCACTGTCGGTACGCTAACCAACACCACCGGCCCGCTCACCACCGTCGGCGGCACCGCGCCTGCGGCGAGCGCGCCGATCACCGTCACGTCGGCGGGTGTCGCGACGCTGACCAAGGTGATCGCGCCGCCCGCGATCACTCCGGGCGGGACCGCCACGCTCACCATCACGCTCGGCAACAGCGGGCTCGTGCCGCTGGTGCTCACACAGCCGTTCACCGATCCGATGCCCGCGGGGATGACCATCACCTCGGGCAATACGGGCATGTGCACGGG
>JADLEZ010000196.1 GCA_020845855.1 Burkholderiales bacterium | reverse complement strand
CCGAACACCTGGCGGCGCAACCGGCCCTGCGCGTCGATCAGCACCAAGGTCGGCGTGCCCTGCATCTCGTAGGCCTGCATGGTGAGCGGGATCGGCCCGTCGGCTGCCGGCTCGTCGACGCCGACCGGAAAGCCGATCCGGTACTCGTGGACGAACGCGCGCAGCGACTCGAGTCCCATCGCCGCGTGGTGCTCGAACACCGTGTGCAAGCCCACGACCGCGAGCGGTGCGCCGGCGAACGCCTTGGCGGCCCGCAGCACCTGCGGCAGGCCGTGCGCGACGCAGGCCGGGCACAGCATCTGGAACGCGTGGAGCAGCACCACCTTGCCGCGCAGGCGCGCAAGGTCGAGCGGCTCCGGCGTGTTGAGCCACGTGGTGGTGCGCCACGCCGGCGCCGGGACTGGCCTCATCAGAAGTCGCCGTCCTTGACGTACGGGTGGCTCCACAGCGTGAGCTGCAGCAGGCACGACTTGACCCACGCCGCGTGCATCCGGTCGACCTCTTCCGCCGGGTGACCTTTCTTCGCGAGGAACGGCTTCAGCGTGAAGGTCACCGGAAAGATCAGCGCGAACAGGTCGCGGAAGGGCACGATCGCGCTGGCGTCGGCGCCGTCGGTGCGGTTCTTGCGGGCGCGGTGGTGGCGCAGGCCGATCTCGTGCTGGTAGTCGAGCCAGCGCTGGTCGTACTCGGCGCGCGCGGTATCGAGGATCCACTGGCCGAAGCGCTTGCGCACGGCGCCGAGGTAGTCGCCGAGCGGCTGGCCGTCGCGGCGGCCGGTGAAGGACGCGAGCAGGTGCGGCTGAGAGGCGACGAAGCCGTACCAGACGTCGAGGATCGCCTCGACCTGGTCGCGCACGACGTCGTGCGAGGCGCGCAGCGCCCGCACGTCGTCGTCGCCGAACAGCGCGCTCTTCTTCATCGTTTCGAACTCGGCGAGCGTGACCGGTGAACGGGCGGCGCTGCCGAAGGTGTAGCCGGGGATGCTGGTGGTCGTTGCCATCGATGGGTACCTTTCGCGTTCGAGACCCGCCGCATTGCGCGGCACGGGCGGCAAGATGACAATACGCAACGTCCTCCGGCGACGCCAGAAGGCACTTTTCGGTAAGGTGGTGACGCGATGGTTGAACGCGACGGCGGCATTCCGGTCGCATCGATGGTCGAGAGCATCGTCGGCTGCAAGTGGTCGGTGAGCCTGCTGCGGCTGGCCGCCGACGGTACGAGCCGGCCGAGCGCGCTGCAGCGCGCCTGCCCCGGACTGTCGGCGAAGGTGATGAACGAGCGGCTGCGCAAGATGGTGCGCTTCGGCATCATGCGGCGCACCGTCGCCGGCGACAAGCCGCCGGTGGAGGTCGACTACTTGCTCACGCCGTTCGGCCAGCGCTTCATCGAGTTGCTCGACGACGTGCGGCGGCTGCAGCAGGACGTCGATCGCGGAGGCGTGTCGACCGAGCGCTGAGCCAGGGTCAGATTCGACTTTCGTTCTTGCGGACGAGGCAGCAGGGCCTTGCACGAGTCGTGGGGCAGCAGAAAGTCGACTCTGACCCTCTTTGCGCGGAGTATCGACTCTGACCCTATTTGCCGCGCGAGCGACGCCGACCCTACTTGAGCGCGAACGTCTCGACCACGTCCCCGGTCGCCGTGCCATCGGGCGCGAACGACCGCTCGTGGAAGCGCGCTTGCCCGTCGCGGCCGAGGGTGAGCACCGTCGAGCAGCGGGTGCCGTAGCGTTCGCTCAGGATGAACGGCGGCGACAGAAGCCGCTCCCGTTCGAGCGTGACCCCGGTCGACGGCAGCTGTGCGTCCGCCGCCCGCGTGCGGTCGGCGAGCGCGGCGAGCAACGGTGCGGTGTCCTGGGTCCCGCTCGCCAGCCACTCGCGAAGGCGACCTTGCGTGCGCACGAGCTTCGGCCACGGCACGTCGAGCGCGGCGTTGGACAGGCCGTGCACGCCGTGCGGCAGCACGCTCGGATCGTGTCCCCGGTTCGACATCCAGATCAGGCGCGACGCATCACCCGCGACGAGGTTGAAGCCGTTGTAGGCGGCGCCGTCGATGTCCGCCAGCGTGTCGTCGAGCGAGTCCGCATGGCCCAGCACATGCGGCACGAGCTCGCCGCGCGTGCGCAGGGCCGGGTCCTGCCCGCGGCCGTCGCGAACGTTGGTGACGAAGGCGAAGCGGCCATCGCGGCGCACGCCGAGCCAGGTGCCGCCGGCGGCGAGGTCGCGGCCCGCGAGAATGTCGCGCCACGGCGCATCGCTTCCCCACGCGGCGGGTGCGGCCGGGCGCGCGTGGTACTCGTCGCGGTTGGCGGCGAGCACCAGCGCATAGTCGGGATGCGCATCGAGCGCGAAGACCGCAAGGCACATCAGGCAGGCAGGAACGGCTCGGCATGCCGCACTTGCTTCTCCGCGAACCGCGCAAGATCGTGCCGCCGGATGCCTTCGGCCATCGCGTGCTCGAAACGCGCGACGTCCGTGATGTTCTCGAACACCTCCATCCACGTACGCGGATCGTCGCGGCGCACGAGCAAGCGGCCGGCGACACCGGCCTCCGCGAGCACGTCGCGCAACAGCGCATCCACTGCCATGCGCGCGGCCGCCGGGTCCCCTGCCACGCGGTACCAGATGTAGTAGCTCGTACTCAAAGCTTCACGCGATCGGCGCCGGCCGGAGGCGGCACCGCGTAAGGAAGCTCCAGCTTCGACAACAGGGGGCCGTCCGCCGCGCCTGCGTGCAAGGCATGATCGAGCGCGTCCAAGCGCACTACGGCAAGCAAATCGCTGCCGCCGCCGGGCGCCGGTGCAGCGTTGACGACGGTACCGGCGTTGGCGGGCTCCATGCCCGGCGCCACGATCGGGGTGCCCGGCGCGGGAGGCGCGCCGTCGACGTGAAACGCGAACATCCGCTCCTTGAGCCGGCCCAGGTACTGCATGCGCGCAACGATCTCCTGCCCCGGGTAGCAGCCCTTGCGGAAGTTGATGCCGCCGACCAAGTCGAGGTTGGCCGTCTGCGGGACGAACCGGTCCTGCGTGGCGAGCGTGACCAGCGCAACGCCGGCACGCACGCCGAGCCAATCCCAATGCTCCGCCGCGACCTCGCGCGCGGCGATGCGCGCGCGCACGGCATCGGCGCGCTCCTGCGCCGCGCGCACGATGTAGCGCCCATCCGGCAACGCGAGGACATCGGCATCGGCCAGGCCGCGGAGGGCCTCGCCGGCGCCCGGACCGGCGACGCCGAGCAGGACATCCGACGTTTCGCCGACCGTCACCTTGGACCGCAGCACGAACATCGCGAGCCGCTTGCGCAGCGCTTGCGCCAGGTCGCGCGCGACGAGGCCCACGAAGCTCTCGGGCGCGCGGCGCCAGAGCAGCAGCGTCGCCAGCATCCGGCCCTTGGGCGAGTTGTAGCTCGTCCACGCCGCCGATCCGCCCGGCATGCCCGTTACGTCGGTCGAAAGCTGCCCGTGCAGGAACGCCGCGGCGTCCGGACCGTCGAAGGTCAGGAGCGCGAGGCTGCCGATCGGTGAAAGGGTTGGGGCAGGGGTCATGGACTATGAAAGGTGGGTGCGGCAGCGGCTGTCGACAAGTGGCCGCAGCCGTGGCGACATGCCCTGAAATCGTGCTAGAATAACAAGTTAACTCTCGCGCGTGGGGGTTCGGGATAGGCCCGAATGCCGCCTTTGCAGCCGCGAAATCCGCACATCCGCGGTCTTTGGGGTGTCCCGAGCCGGCCAAAGGCAGCCAGGGATCACATCCGCGGATGCAGGCCAACCCTGAAGGAGCCGTAAATGTCGGTCACGATGCGTCAAATGCTGGAAGCCGGGGTGCATTTCGGCCACCAGACCCGCTACTGGAACCCGAAGATGGCAGATTACATCTTCGGCCAGCGCAACAAGATCCACATCGTCAATCTCGAAAAGACGATGCAGATGTACCAGGATGCCATGAAGTACGTGCGGCAACTGGCGAGCAACCGCGGCACCGTCCTCTTCGTCGGCACCAAGCGCCAGGCGCGCGAGATCCTGCAGGAGGAGGCACAGCGCGCGGGCATGCCGTACGTCGACCATCGCTGGCTCGGCGGCATGCTGACCAACTTCAAGACCGTGAAGGCGTCGATCAAGCGCCTCAAGGACCTGCAGCAGATGGCCACCGACGGCACCTTCGAGCGCATGAGCAAGCGCGAGGCGCTGTCGCATCAGCGCGAGCTCGACAAGCTGGTGAAGAGCCTGGGCGGCATCAAGGACATGGCCGCGCTGCCGGACGCGATTTTCGTGGTCGACGTGGGCTACCACAAGATCGCGGTGACCGAGGCCAAGAAGCTCAAGATCCCTATCATCGGCGTGGTCGACACCAATCACTCGCCCGACGGCATCGCCTACGTGATCCCGGGCAACGACGACAGCAGCCGGGCGATCCGCCTGTACGCGCGCGGTGTCGCGGACGCGGTGCTCGAAGGCAGGAGCACGGTGGTGCAGGAGATCGCGGCGGCCGGCGACGAGTTCGTCGAGGTGCAGGAAGACGCTTCCGCATAGCGGCACAACGGGACACTGGAGCAACAAGATGGCGGACATTTCCGCAAGCATGGTGATGGAGCTCCGGCAGCGCACCGGGCTCGGCATGATGGAGTGCAAGAAGGCGCTGACCGAGACTGGCGGCGACCTGGCCAAGGCCGAGGACCTCTTGCGCGTCAAGTCCGG
The DNA here is from genome assembly GCA_020845855.1 of Burkholderiales bacterium. Classification (GTDB taxonomy): domain Bacteria; phylum Pseudomonadota; class Gammaproteobacteria; order Burkholderiales; family Casimicrobiaceae; genus VBCG01. The sequence continues at coordinate 17,071 of JADLEZ010000196.1, read as the reverse complement.
CGCGAAGGCGTCCAAGGCCGCCGACCGTATCGCCGCCGAAGGCGTGATCGGCTTGTGGGTCGCGCCGGACGCGAAGACGGGCGCGATGGTCGAGCTCAACTGCGAGACCGACTTCGTCGCCAAGAACGACGACTTCAAGGCGTTCGCCGCGCAGATCGCGCAGGTGGTGGCACGCGACAATCCGGCGGACGCGGCGGCGCTTCGCAACGGCAAGCTCGCGTCGGGCGAGACGGTCGAGGCGCGGCGGGTAGCGCTCGTGCAGAAGATCGGCGAGAACATGACGGTCCGCCGCTTCGTGCGTCGCGCCGCCAACGGCGCGCTGGCCTCTTACGTGCACACCAATTCCAAGGTCGGCGTGCTGATCGACGTGCAGGGCGGCGAGACCCAGCTCGCCAAGGACGTGGCGATGCAGATCGCGGCGATGAAGCCGCTTGCCGTCGACAAGGCGGCCATCGCCGGCGACGTGATCGCCAAGGAGCGCGAGATCGCGGCCGCGCAGGTCGCCGAAGAGGGCAAGACCGGCGACATGGCGGCCAAGATCGTCGAGGGCAAGGTCAACAAGGCCATTGCGCAGATGACGCTGCTCGGCCAGGCGTTCGTGAAGGGCGACGGCAAGCAGACCGTGGAGCAGCTCCTCAAGGCCGCCAAGGCGACCGTGCACGGCTTCACCCTGTACGTCGTCGGCGAAGGCATCGAGAAGCGGAAGGACGACTTCGCCGCGGAAGTCGCGGCGATGGCGAAAGCATGAGTCTGAGGAACCTGTCCGACTGGCTCCTAACGTCGTAGGGTGACGGCCCGCCGCGATTATCCAGGCGGGTTCTAAGCCCGTCCCACACGAGCAACCGCCAACGATGAATCCGCCCACCGCCGCGCCGCTTGCTTCCGTCGCTCCCGCCGCGGTCAAGGCGGCCGACGAGCCGGCGTACAAGCGGGTCCTGGTCAAGCTCTCCGGCGAGGCGCTGATGGGCGAGTCCGCCTACGGCATCGAGCGCGAGACTATCGACCGCATCGTGTTCGAGATCGCGGAGGTGCTGCGCGCCGGCGTGCAGATCGCGATCGTGATCGGCGGCGGCAACATCTTCCGCGGCGTAGCGCCCGGCGCCGCCGGCATGGATCGTGCAACGGCCGACTACATGGGCATGCTGGCCACTCTCATGAACGCGCTCGCGCTGCAGGACGCGCTGCGCCGCGCCGGTGTGGAATCGCGCGTGCAGTCGGCGCTGCGCATCGACCAGGTCGCCGAGCCCTATATCCGCGGCCGTGCGCTGCGCCACCTCGAGGAAGGCAAGGTGGTCATTTTCGCCGCCGGCACCGGCAACCCCTTCTTCACCACCGACACGGCGGCCGCATTGCGCGGGCGCGAGATGGGGGTGGACATCGTGCTCAAGGCGACGAAGGTCGACGGCGTATACACCGCCGACCCGATGAAGGACGCCGCCGCGCGCCGCTATCCCACGCTGACCTTCGACGAAGCGATCGTGAAGAACCTCAAGGTGATGGACGCCACCGCGCTCGCGCTGTGCCGCGACCAGAACATGCTGCTCAAGGTGTTCTCGATCTTCGTCCCCGGCGCGCTCAAGCGCGTGGTGATGGGCGGCGACGAGGGCACCCTCGTTCATTGTTGATCCCTTGAAGGGGACGTAACATGATCAACGACGTCAAGAAGACGGCCGAGCAGAAGATGGGCAAGTCGATCGAGGCGCTGAAGCACGACTTCGCGAAGATCCGCACCGGCCGCGCGCACACCGGCCTTCTCGATCATATCCACGTCGATTACTACGGGTCGCAGATGCCGCTCAATCAGGTGGCGGGCATCACCCTTGCCGACGCGCGCACGATCGCGGTGCAGCCGTGGGAGAAGAAGATGATCCAGGTGGTGGAGAAGGCGATTCGCGACTCCGACCTCGGCATCAATCCCGCCACCTCCGGCGACGTGATCCGCATCCCCATGCCGGCGATGACCGAGGAGCGCCGCCGCGAGCTCACCAAGGTCGTACACAAGGAAGCCGAGGCCGCGCGGGTGGCCGTGCGCAACGTCCGCCGCGAAGCCAACGAGCACCTCAAGAAGCTGCTGAAGGACAAGGAGGTTTCGGAGGACGACGAGCGGCACGCGCTCACCGACCTGCAGAAGCTCACCGACCGCTACATCGCCGACATCGACAAGCTGATGGCCGCGAAGGAAGCGGACCTGATGGCGATATGACAGGCTCATAGCGTGCCGTTCAAGAGCTCCACCGCCGACATTCCGCAGACGGGCAACGTTCCCCGTCACGTCGCCATCATCATGGACGGCAACGGCCGCTGGGCGAAGCAGCGCCTGCTGCCGCGCGTGGCGGGGCATCGCCGCGGCGTCGAGGCGGTGCGCGCGACCGTGCGCGCGTGCATCGAGCGCGGAGTGGAGTACCTCACGCTGTTCGCCTTCTCGAGCGAGAACTGGCGGCGGCCGGCGGAGGAGGTTTCCATCCTCATGGACCTCTTCCTGCGCGCGCTCGAGCAGGAAGTGGCCAAGCTGCACGACAACAGCATCCGCTTCAAGGTCGTCGGCGAACTGGGGCGCTTTCCGGCGCGCATCCGCGAGCACGTCGCCGCCGCCGAAGCGCTCACCGCCCGCAACGCGCGCCTCACGCTCACGATCGCCGCCAACTACGGGGGCCGGCAGGACATCGCGCAGGCGGCGCAGCGTTACTTCGCCGACCACCCGGAGGCGGTCGACGCGCCGGTCATCGCCCCCGACGTCCTGACGCCGTATCTCGCGATGAGCTATGCGCCGGAGCCCGATCTATTCATCCGAACCGGCGGCGAGCAGCGCATCTCCAACTTCCTCTTGTGGCAGCTCGCGTATACCGAGCTGTATTTCACCGACCTCCTGTGGCCGGATTTCGACGCGGCGGCGCTCGATCTCGCGTTCGAGTCGTACCGCAATCGCGAACGCCGCTTCGGCCGTACGAGCGAGCAGGTGCGGGCGGCCGCGGCGCAAGACGCCTAGGGATGGATTCCCACGCTCGCTGCCGCCCCCGTCCCTCTCCCCGCGAGCGGGGAGAGGGGGAGTAAGCGAGGCGTCCGAGCGCCAGCGAGGAAGGCCCGAAGGGCGCGTCGCCGAGCGACCGAGGTACGACCGACAATGCAGAATCTCGAGCATCCCTGGACAGTTGCGGAGGGAGTGCCCGACAGGGCGGGTGAGGGGTTGCTTCATACGCTGCGGGATCTGCGTCGCAGGGTGGAGCCACGAACATGCTCAAGACGCGGGTCCTGACGGCGCTGGCGCTCGTGGCCGCCGTGCTCGCGGCGCTGTTCCTGCTGCCGCCGCGCGGGTGGGGCCTCGTGACCCTCGCGATCATCGCGCTTGCTGCGTACGAATGGGCGCGCCTGGTCCGGTTTGCCGGCGGCGGGTGCCTCGCATTCGTCGGCATCGCGGTGGCGGTTGGGCTGGCTCTCCTCACCCCTAGCGCAGGCTTCGCGCGCGGCTGGCCGGCAAACCTCGTGCTTGCGAGCTGCGGTGTGGCCGCCATTTTCTGGATCGCGCTCGCACCGCCGTGGGTGATCGCGGGCTGGCCGACGCGCGCGCGCGTCGTCATGGCGATCGTGGGATTGGTGGTGTTGCTCGGCGCGTGGATGGCGCTAGTCGAGCTGCAGGCGCGCTCGCCCTGGCTGGTGCTGGCGGCGATGGCGATCGTGTGGATCGCGGATACCGCGGCATACTTTACCGGCCGCAAGTTCGGGCGCCGCAAGCTGGCGCCCGCGGTGAGCCCGGGCAAGTCATGGGAAGGCGTGTACGGCGCGTGGGTCGCGGTCGCGATCTACGCCGCACTGCTCGTTCCGTTCGCCGGCGCGGCAGGCTTTCGCCTTCCGGCGACGGGACTCGCGATCGCTGCGTGGATCGTTTTCGTGGTCGTGCTGGCGTCGGTGTCGGTGATCGGCGACCTTTTCGAGTCGCTTCTCAAGCGGCACGCGGGCGTCAAGGACAGCGGCACCCTGCTGCCCGGCCACGGCGGCGTGCTCGATCGCACCGATGCGCTGCTGGCGGCGATGCCGATCGCGGCGGTTGCCGCGCAAGCGTTCCTGAACAAGTCGTGATTGGCCCTCCCTGCGCCAGGTTCAAGGTAGAGTAGCGGCATGATCGAGCTTTCGTACAAGATCCTGGGGTTCCTGGTCACGCTCGGCGTGCTGGTCGTGTTCCACGAGCTCGGCCACTACATCGTCGCGCGCTGGTGCGGGGTCAAGGTGCTGCGCTTCTCGGTGGGCTTCGGGCGCGTGATCGCGGCACGCCGTTACGGCAAGGACCAGACCGAGTGGGCGCTTTCGGCCATCCCGCTCGGCGGCTACGTGAAGATGGCCGACGAGCGCGAGGGCGACGTCGCACCGCGGGACTTGGCGCGCGCGTTCAACCGGCAGAACGTGTGGAAGCGCATCGCGATCGTCGCCGCCGGTCCGACCGCCAACCTGCTGCTGGCCGTGCTGCTGTTCGCCGGCACTTACATGGCGGGCGTACCCGGCCAGCGCGCGCAACTCGCCGAGCCGGCACCCGGGACGCCCGCCGCCGCTGCTCGCCTGCGCGAAGGCGATCTCGTGGTCGCGGTCGACGGCGATCCGGTCAAGAGCTGGCAGGACCTGCGCTGGCGGCTGACCAAGGCGCAAGGGCAGGACAGCGTGACGCTGTCGGTGTTGCCGGCGGGCCCGCGCGCCGGCGATCCGCCGGTCGAGCGCAAGCTCGCCATCGGCCAGTTGACGGCGTCCGACTGGGAAGGCAACGCGATGTCGGTGCTGGGCCTGCGCACGGACTTGGGATCCCCGCAAATCGCCGAGGCCGTGCCCGGCAAGCCCGGCGAGCGCGCGGGGCTGCGCACCGGCGACCGCATCCTGTCGATCGGCGGCAACGTGGTGCGCTCGCCATCCGACGTGGCGGCGATCACCAACGCGCGTCCGGGCGTGCCGCTCGCGTTCGTGATCGAGCGAGGCGGCGCCCGCCAGGAAATCACGGTAACGCCCGAAGCGACCGAGCAGGGCGGGCGCACCGTCGGCATCGCGGGGCTCAAGCTCACGGTGGATCCGGCCGTGGTGGAGAAAGTGTCGCTGACCGTGCGCTACGGCCCGTTCGAGGCGCTGGCGCAAGGCGCGCGCAAGACGTGGGAGCTGTCGATCTTCACGCTGAAGATGCTCGGACGCATCTTCATCGGCGAGGCGTCGCTCAAGAACATCAGCGGGCCGATCACCCTGGCCGACTTCGCCGGGCAATCGGCGCAGGCGGGGTTGCTCGTGTTCGTCGGTTACCTCGCTCTCATCAGCATCAGTCTCGGCGTGCTGAACCTCCTGCCGGTGCCATTATTGGACGGAGGGCATTTGCTGTATTATTTCGCGGAAATTTTCAAGGGCAGCCCGGTTTCCGACCGCGCGTTCGAGGTCGGGCAACGCATCGGCATGGCCATGCTGGCCGTGCTCATGGCACTGGCTTTGTTCAATGACGTTTCCCGCCTGTTCTGACGGCCCCCGGCCGCACTCGCCTTAAGGTCTTCCGCTTCATGCCCGTCTCGCACCGCCGGCGTCTCCTGCCGTCGCTCGTTGCCGCGCTGTGCGCCGCGGTGCAGGCGACCGCCGCATGGGCTTTCGATCCGTTCACGGTGCGCGACATCCGCGTGGAGGGCGTGCAGCGTACCGAGGCCGGGACCATCTTCTCGTACCTGCCGATCAAGGTCGGCGAGCGCGTCGACGACGAAAAGGTCGCGCAGGCGGTCAAGGCGTTGTACGCGACAGGTTTCTTCCGCGACGTGCGCATCGAGGCCCAGGGTGACATCCTGGTGGTGACGGTCCAGGAGCGGCCGACCATCAGCTCGCTCACCTTTGTCGGCAACAAGGAGTTCGACAACGACACCATCAAGAAGGCGCTCAAGGAAATCGGCATCGCCGAGGCGCGCATCTTCGACCGCTCCGCCCTCGATCGCGCCGAGCAGGAGCTGAAGCGCCAATACATCAGCCGCGGCAAGTACGCGGCGACGGTGACCACCACGGTTACGCCGCAGGAGCGCAACCGGGTCGCGCTCAACTTCACCATCGTCGAAGGCGAGACGGCGAGCATCGCACGCATCAACATCGTCGGCAACAAGACGTTCACGGAGAGCGAGCTGCGCCGGCAGATCCAGCTCACCACGCCGAACTGGCTGTCCTGGTACACCAAGGACGACCAGTACAGCAAGCAGAAGCTCTCGGCCGACTTGGAGACCCTGCGCAGCTTCTCCCAGACTCGCGGATTCCTCGAGTTCGCGATCGACTCGACCCAGGTGTCGATCTCGCCCGACAAGGAAGAGGTCTACGTCACCATCAACATCACGGAAGGGTCGCGCTACACGATCTCGGCGGTGAACATCGCGGGCGACCTCGCGGTGGCCGAGCCCGAGCTGCGCGCGCTGATTCAGGTCAAGCCCGGCGACACGTTTTCGCGCTCGCGCATGCAGGCGTCGGTGAAGGCGATCAGCGAGCGCATGGGCGCCGACGGCTATGCGTTCGCCAACGTCAACGCCGTGCCCGATATCGACCGTGCCAAGAACACGGTCGCCTTCACCTTCTTCCTGGACCCCGGGCGCCGCGTGTACGTGCGCAAGATCAACATCAGCGGCAACCCGAAGACGCGCGACGAGGTGATCCGGCGCGAAATGCGCCAGCTCGAGAGCGCGTGGTACGACGGCACCCGCATCGAGCGGTCGAAGGTGCGCGTGCGCCGCCTGGGCTACTTCGAGGAGGGCAGCGTCAACGTGGAGACGCCGCCGGTGCCCGGAACCAACGACCAGGTCGACATCGAGGTGAGCGTCACGGAGAAGAACACCGGCAACCTGCTCGCCGGCGTGGGCTACTCGAGCTCGGAAGGCGTCGTGTTCAGCGCGTCGCTGTCGCAGCAGAACATCTTCGGCTCGGGCAACGCGCTCGCGTTCTCCCTCAACACGAGCCGGATCAACCGGACGCTGTCGCTGACCTACACCGAGCCGTACTGGACGGTCGACGGCGTGTCGCGCACGCTCGAGCTCTACCAGAAGAACATCGATCCGACCGGGCTCACCATCGCCCAGTATTCGTCATCGACGCTGGGCGGCGCCATCGGCTTCGGCGTCCCGGTCTCTGAAATCGACACCATCAACTTCGGGTTCCGCGTCGAGCACACCAGCCTGTCGCTATTCGACAACAGTCCGCCGGTCTACTACCAGTTCGTCCAGGACTTCGGCTACGTCACCAACAGTTACATCGTCTCCGGCGGCTGGTCGCGTGACACCCGCAACGACATCCTCTATCCTACGTTTGGGCGCTTGCAGTCGGCGCTGGTCGAAGTCGGGCTGCCAATCGGCGATCTTTCCTACTACAAGCTCCAGTACGTGAACCAGTCGTTCTGGCCCGTGTACGGCGACTTCGTGCTGATGCTGCGCGCGGACGTGGGGTACGGGGATGGTTACAGCGGCAAGCCGCTGCCGTTCTTCAAGGCGTTCTACGCCGGCGGCGTGGGCTCGGTGCGCGGCTACGAAGCAGGCTCGCTCGGCCCGCGCGACATCTACAACAACGCACTGGGGGGCAAGCGCAAGATCGTCGGGAACGCGGAGCTCTACTACCCGATCCTCAAAGGCGACCGCTCGGTGCGCATCTCGGGCTTCTTCGACGCAGGGCAGATTTACGTGAACGGTTTCCAGCCGGAGTTCGAGAACTTTCGCTTTTCCGCGGGCGTGGGCCTCGCGTGGAACTCGCCCATCGGGCCGCTCAAGTTCAGCTATGCGTACCCGCTCAACTCCATTCCCGCCGACAAGATCCAGAAGTTCCAGTTCCAGGTCGGCACGGTGTTCTAACTCGAGGCGACACTTTTGAAGCCCATCGCTTCCTTCCTCGGCGCGACGCTCCTGCTCATCGCGGGCACCGGGCTGGCCGCCGATTACAAGATCGGCTTCGTCAATACCGAGCGCCTGTTCCGCGAGGCGGCGCCGGCCAAGCGCGCGCAGCAGAAGCTCGAGAAGGAGTTCTCCGCGCGCGATGCCGACCAGCAGAAGCTCGCGAAGCAGGTGCGCGACCTGCAGGCGCTGCTCGACCGCGACGGCCCCACGATGGGCGAGGCCGAGCGCCGCAACAAGGAGCGCGACCTCGCGAACCAGGTCCGCGACCTGCAACGCATGCAGCGCGAGATTCGCGAGGACTTGAACATCCGGCGCAACGAAGAGCTCGCTAGCGTGCAGGACCGCGCCAACAAGGTGATCCAGCAGATCGCGGAGGTCGAGAAGTACGACCTCATCGTCCAGGATCCGGTGGTGTTCGCGAGCCAGCGCATCGACATCACCGAGAAGGTGATCAAGGCTCTGGCCGACAAGTAGCGCCGATGCCGATCACCCTGGCCGAGCTCGCTGCGCGCATCGACGCGAAGCTCGAAGGCGAGGGCGACATCGTGGTCCGGCGGGTCGGCACCCTCGAACGCGCCGGCCCCGACGCCGTCGCGTTCCTTTCTCAGGCGCGGTTTCGGCCGTTCCTGAAGACCACCCAGGCCGGGGCGGTCATTCTCGCGGCCGCCGACGCGGCCGCGACGACGCGCCCGAAGCTCGTGCATCCCAACCCGTACGCGGCGTATGCCAGGGCGGCTTCGCTGCTGCACGCGGACGCGCCGCCCGCGCCGGGGATCGACCCCACGGCGCGCATTGCAGCCGGCGCGGTCGTGGATGCCGCCGCGAGCGTGGGAGCGTACGCCGTCATCGCGGCGCGCGCGTTCGTCGGACCGCGGGCGTTGATCGGCAGCCACGTGCACGTCGGCGAGGACGCGACCATCGCCGAGGACGTGCGCCTGCACCCGCACGTGACGATCTACCCGCGCAGCATCGTGGGCGCGCGCACGGTCGTGCACGCGGGCGCAGTGCTCGGGGCCGACGGCTTCGGCATGGCGGAGGAGAACGGCCGCTGGCTGCGCATCCCGCAGATCGGGCGGGTGGTGGTGGGGGCCGATTGCGAGATCGGCGCCAACACGACCATCGACCGCGGCGCCATCGACGACACGGTGATCGAGGACGACGTCAAGCTCGACAACCAGATCCAGGTCGGCCACAACTGCCGCATCGGCGCGCACAGCGCGATCGCGGGTTGCGTCGGGATCGCCGGCAGCGCGGTCATCGGCCGCAACGTGCGCATCGGCGGTGCGGCGATGATCGCCGGCCACCTCACCATCCCCGACAACACGGTGATCGCGGGCGGGGCGATCGTGATCAGCAGCATCAAGGCGTCCGGCGCCTACAGCGGGTCGTTTCCGCTGCTCACGCATCAGCGGTGGCGGCACGTCGCGGTGGAACTGCGGCGCCTGCGCGAGCTCGCGGCGCGCGTCGCGGCGCTGGAGCAAGCGCTGCGGGAGCAAGAGGGGGGTGACACATGAGCGCGAAGCGCCGCTCCCGAGCGCGAACTGAGGGGATCCCATGACGCTGGGTGAGCTCGAAGCATTGCTGGGGACCCTTCCCGGGCGTTATCCCGCGCTGCTCGTCGACCGCGTCGGCGAGTGCATCGCCGGCCAGTCCGCGCGCGGCACCAAGCTCGTCACCGCCAACGAGCCCTACTTCCAGGGCCACTGTGCCGGCTATCCGGTGATGCCTGGGGTGCTGGTGCTCGAAGCGCTGGTGCAGCTGTCGACGTTGCTTGCCGCGAGCTCCGGTGAACCCGCGGGCGGGACCATTCGCACGATCGACGACGTTCGCTTCAAGCGGCAGGTTGTCCCTGGCGACGTCCTCATGCTCGAGACGAGGATGCAGTCCGGCGGCACGTTCAAGGTGCGGGCGAGCGTGGGTGGCGAGACGGCGACCGAAGGCACGGTCGTGCTCACGCCTGACAAATAGGGTCAGACACTATTTATCATGCGCTGCCAGAAGCTCCGACAACATCGGGTCGATAAATAGGGTCTGACCCTGAGCGCGATCCATCCCACTGCCATTGTCGACGCCGCGGCGAAGCTCGCGCCGGACGTGACGGTCGGGCCGTACTCGATCATCGGCGCGCAGGCGAGCATCGGGCCCGGCACGGTTATCGGACCGCATGTGGTGATCGGCGCGCGGACGCGGATCGGCGCCCGCAACCGGATCTTCCAGTTCGCGTCGATCGGCGAGATCGCGCAGGATCGCAAGTACGGCGGCGAGCCGACGACGACCACCATCGGCGACGACAACACGTTCCGCGAGTACGCGACCGTGCACGCGGGCACCGCGCAGGACCGCGGCGACACGCTGATCGGCAACGGCAACCTCTTTCTCGCGTACTCGCACGTCGCCCACGACTGCGTCGTCGGGAACCTCACGGTATTCTCCAACAACGCGCAGATCGCGGGGCACGTACACATCGGCGATTGGGCCGTCCTGGGCGCGTTCGCGGGCGTGCACCAGTTCTGCCGCGTCGGTGCGCACACCATGCTCGCGGCGTTCGCCGTGATCCTCCAGGACGTGCCGCCGTACGTGACGGTGCAAGGGTATCCGGCCAAGCCCTACGGCACCAACAACGAAGGCCTGCGCCGGCGCGGCTTCACCCCTGACGACATCCTGACCGTTCGCCGCGCGTACAAGACGCTGTATCGCGAGAACCTTCCGCTCGAGGAAGCGCGCGCGAGAATCGCGGCGGAGGCGGAAAAGGTGCCCGCACTCGCGCCGCTGGCGCAATTCCTGGCCGTGCCAGGTCGCGGTATCGTTCGGTGAGGGCGAGGGGCGAGGGAGTGAGGCGGCCGAGCGAAGCGAGGGAGGCGCGAAGCGCGCGTCGCCGAACGACCGAGGCGAGGCGACACGTGGACGCTGGGCAGGCGTGGTCGGGCAAGGAGCTGAGCGAGGAGCGAGGGGGCCAGCCATCCGAAACGCGACTCCCTCTCCCGCTTGCGGGAGAGGGCCGGGGTGAGGGCCGAATAGCGATGGAGGCGGCGAGGGGAGCGCCGAGCGTGGGGGTCCACACTACCATTGGGATAGTCGCTGGAGAAACCTCCGGCGATGCGCTCGCGGCAACGCTGATCCAGGCGGTGCGCGCACGCCTGCCCCACGTGCGCTTCGCCGGCATCGCCGGGCCGCGCATGGAAGCCGCCGGCTGCGACGTGTGGGTGCCCATGGAAAAGCTCGCGGTGCGCGGCTTTGTCGAGGTGGTGTCGCACCTGCCCGAGCTCTTTCGCATTCGCGGCGAGCTCAGGCGGCGCCTGCTCGCCGAGCGCGTCCCCGCCTTCGTCGGCGTCGACGCGCCCGACTTCAACCTGGGTCTCGAGCGCAAGCTCAAGCGCCGAGGCGTGCGCACCCTGCACTTCGTGAGCCCGTCGGTATGGGCGTGGCGGCGCGAGCGGCTAAGCACGATCGGGCGCAGTGTCGACCGGATGCTGGCGCTGTTTCCGTTCGAGCCGCCGCTGTACGAAGCCGCGGGGATCCCGGTGACGTACGTCGGTCACCCGATGGCGCAGGATGCGGCAACGCACACCACGCGGCGCGAGACGCGCGAGCTGCTCAAGATCCGCGCCGCGGCGCCGGTGTTCGCGTTGCTTCCCGGCAGCCGGCTGTCCGAGATCGAAATGCACTCGAGTCTGGTGCTGGAGACGGCGTCGCGACTTGTCGAGGCGCGCGACGACGCGCAGTTCCTCGTGCCGTTCGCCACCCGCGCGACCCGCGACGCGTTCGAGGCGGCGATGCATCGCACGGGTCACGAGCGCCTGCCGATCACATTGCTGTACGGCCACGCGGAGGACGCGCTGCGCGCGGCCGACGTGGGTGTGGTCGCGTCGGGCACCGCCACCCTCGAGGCCGCGCTCGCGCGCTGCCCCCACGTCATCTTCTACCGCGTGTCGAGGTTGACCGGCTACCTCGTCAGGCGCAAGCTCCTGCTGCCGTATGTCGGATTGCCCAACGTGCTTGCCGGACATTTCGTGGTGCCCGAGTTCTTGCAGGACGACGCCAATGCGCGCAATCTGGCGCAAGCGGCGCTCAATCTGTTCGACGATACGGTGACCCGGCGGCGGCTGGAGGCGTTGTTCGCCGGCTTCGCCAAGGCGCTCAAGGTCGATACCGGGGGGGTTGCCGCCGCCGCGCTCGCCCACGAGCTCGCGCAGGGCGGGGTCGCGTGCTGAGCGCCGGCATCGACGAAGCGGGACGAGGACCTCTGGCGGGACCCGTTTTCGCGGCGGCGGTCATCCTCGATCCCGCGCGCCGGATTCGTGGCCTCAAGGATTCGAAGGCGCTGTTGCCCGCACGTCGCGAGGAGCTCGCCGTGGTCATCCGCGAGCGCGCGATCGCGTGGGCGGTCGCATTCGCCGACGTGCACGAGATCGACACGCTCAACATCCTGCGCGCCACGCTGCTCGCGATGCGCCGCGCGGTCGACGCGCTGTCGGTGGCGCCCGTCGAGGCGATCGTCGACGGCAACCAGTGCCCGACACTTGCGTGTCCGGTATACGCGATCGTCAAGGGCGACCGCGACGTGGCGTCGATCTCCGCGGCATCGATCCTCGCCAAGACGGCACGCGATGCGCTGCTGGTCGAGCTCGACGCGCGCTATCCCCAGTACGGGTTCGCGCAGCACAAGGGCTACGGCACGCCGGAGCATCTTGCCGCCCTCGATCGCTTCGGGCCGTGTCCCATTCACCGCAGATCGTTCGCGCCGGTGGCGCAGATTTCACTACCCTTCGATGAAGCCAATTGGTAGCCGGGCGGACTTCAGTCCGCGGCGACGCCCCGGCGGGCTCGTGCCCGCCCTGCTCGGGTCGCTCGTGCTCGCACTCGCCGCCTGCGGCGCGCTGCGGCCTTACGGCGTCGAGCGAATTCTCGAAGGCGGCGATTGCGATCCGGTACCCGACATCGAGCAATTGGCGATTACGCTGTCGGATCACGGAACGCTCGTCGCATTCAAGTGGCAGAAGACGCGCTTCGCCGGCGCCGTGCTCACCCAGCGCAGCGGTCAGCAGCGCGACGCGAGCGCCGGGAGCAACCAGCCGGGCGAGTGGGAGAAACGGTTTCCGCAGGTGTCGGCAACCGATACGATCGCCGGCTCGTTTCTCGGATTTCCAGCCGCGGTCAATGCGTCCGCAGGTATGTTGGGGGCAGCGGTCTACGACACCCGGTACCCGTCGCCCGGGACGCCGGGCAAGGGTATCGCGGTCGTCGATCAGAACGCGCGGACGACCCAGCTCGTCGGCGCCACGCGTCGCGTCGCCGGCATCGCGTGGGCGCCCAAAGGCGAGTACTTCGCGGTGGTCGAACTTGCCCCCAGCTCGCAAATGAAGGGCTGGCGGGACCTGTTCGCCTGGGGCGCGCCACCTGCCGCTGCCGCGCAGTACGACGTGTTCGCGTCGGTCTATCACGCCGGGGGCCTGCTCGCGTGCAACAAGAAGCTCGCGGGTGGGGTGCCGTCGCCCAATCCGAACGTGATCTGGGACTGACCTGCTAGCTAGCGCGGCGCGCCCGTGGCTCGGCGCAGGATCTCGTCCCGGATCTCGCCATACTGCTTGCGGATCTCGGCCTCGATCAGCATGGTTCCGATCACCGGCGGAACCCACACCGACGGCGTGTACTGCCCGGTGTGCCTGATGTGGAGCTGCCCGTCCCTGTCCTCGATGCGCGTCGAGAAGGTCGCGGGCATGGTGTCGCCGCTGATGATCTTCGACTTCACTTCCGTTTGCGGCGCGAGCTCGATTTCGCGCAGGTTCTCGAACGACAGCGACAGGGGGCCGCGCGATGCGCGGCCTTTCTGGTAGACCTGCAGACGGTTGCCCATCTTCATCCGGATGATGCTTTGCTGCAGGTTGGAGACGAATTTCGCCATGTTGTCGTAGTCGGTCAGCACCTCCCAGGCGATGGCGCGCGGCGCCTTGATCGGCGCGTCGACCTCGACGCGGATGGTCTGCCCGTCCTTCACGGCGCGCACGGCGATGTCGCTGTTGTCCTGGGCCGCCGCTGCCGCCGCCAACAGGGCGAGGCAGGCAGCGGCGAGTGAGCGGGCGGCACGCGCGGTCATCCGCACACGATACCGTGAATCGGCCGGCCGCTGCGCCGGTGCTATAGTTGTGGGACGTGCGAAAGTTGGTAGAGCGTGCTTTAGGTCCGCCCCGTAAGATCGCGGCGGCTAGGACCCATCCAACCGCGAACCGGAGTCTCTTCCCATGATTCACTGCGTATTGCACGACCCCCGCGATTCGGTCGCGGTGGTGGTGGTCGAAGGTGTGGTGGCGGGCGCCACGCTGACCGGCCTCATCCTCGACGAGGACCGCACCATCACGCTGCCGTGCGTGCAGGACATCCCGCTCGGCCACAAGGTCGCGCTGAAGGATCTCGCGATCGGCGACACCGTGATCAAGTACGGCGTGGACATCGGCAAGGTCGTGCAGCCGATCGCCAAGGGTGCGCACGCGCACGTCCACAACATCAAGACGAAGAGGTGGTGAGTGTTGCTTGACGTACTTCTGGTGGAGCCCAAGTCTTCGGTGGCGCGGGCCCACAAGGCATTGGAGGGTCGTGCGCTGCCCGACGCTCAACGCCTCATGGCCCCGCGATGTGGCAGTTCGATGTGTCGGGACGCCCGTCTCGATTCGCTCGATTGAGACCAATATATATGCAAGATACCTTCTTGGGTTACCGCCGCGAGAATGGTCGCGTCGGCGTCCGCAACCACGTCATCATCCTGCCCGTGGACGATTTGTCCAACGCCGCTTGCGAGGCGGTCGCCCACAACATCAAGGGAACGATGGCGATCCCGCACCCGTACGGCCGGCTGCAGTTCGGCGCGGATCTCGATCTGCACTTCCGCACGCTGATCGGCACCGGCTGCAATCCGAACGTCGCCGCGGTGGTGGTGATCGGCATCGAGGAGCAATGGACCCGGCGCGTGGTCGACGGCATCGCCGCGACCGGCAAGCCCGTCACCGGCTTCGGCATCGAGCTGCACGGCGATCACGACACCATCATGCGGGCGTCCAAGGCCGCGCGCGAGTACCTGCAATGGGCGAGCGAGCGTAGCCGCGTGCAGTGCGAGCTGCCGGAGCTGTGGGTGTCGACCAAGTGCGGCGAGTCGGACACGACGTCGGGCTGCGGCGCCAATCCGACCGTCGGCGACGCCTTCGACAAGTTGTACGGCGCGGGCTGCACGCTCGTGTTTGGTGAAACCTCGGAGATCACGGGCGGCGAGCGCATCGTCGCCGAGCGTTGCCGCGACGACAAGGTGCGCGCCGAGTTCATGCGCATGTTCGACCGCTACCAGGAGATGATCAATCGCCACAAGACGAGCGACCTCTCCGACTCGCAGCCGACCAAGGGCAACATCGCGGGCGGCCTCACCACCATCGAGGAGAAGGCGCTCGGCAACATCCAGAAGATCGGCAGGAAGTGCGTGGTCGACGGCGTGCTCGACAAGGCGCAGATGCCCACGCACTCCGGACTCTGGTTCATGGATTCCTCGTCGGCGGCCGCGGAAATGGTGACGCTGTGCGCAGCGGCGGGCTTCGCGGTTCATTTCTTCCCGACCGGGCAGGGTAACGTGATCGGCAACCCGATCCTGCCCGTGATCAAGATTTGCGCCAATCCGCGCACCGTGCGCACGATGAGCGAGCACATCGACGTCGACACTTCGGGGTTGCTGCAGCGCGAGATCACCATGAGCCAGGCGGGCGACAAGCTCATCGACATGATGTTCCGCACGGCGAACGGCCGGCTGACGGCGGCCGAAGCGCTGGGTCATCGCGAGTTCGTGTTGACGCGCCTGTATGAAAGCGCTTGATGGTTGACCGCGACATCGACGGACTCGCGCTGCCCGACCCCGCGGCGATCCGGCTCGCCCGCGAGCGGATCGCGCCGTACGTGCGCGTCACCCCGGTGCTCACGTCGCACTCGCTCGACGAGGCGATCGGCGCGCGGTTGTTCTTGAAGTGCGAGAACCTGCAGCAGGTCGGGGCGTTCAAGGCGCGCGGGGCGTGCAACGCCGTGTTTTCGTTGTCGGAGGAAAGGGCCGCACGCGGTGTCGTCACCCATTCCTCGGGCAACCATGGGGCGGCAGTGGCGTACGCCGCGCGTTGCCGAGGCATCGAAGCGCACGTCGTCATGCCCGACAACGCGCCGAAGATCAAAGTCGCCAACGTGGAAGGCTTCGGCGCCAAGGTACATTTTTGCCTGCCGAACGTCGCCGCGCGCGAGAAGGTGTGCTCGGAGGTCGAGCGGGCAACGGGCGCGACCCTGGTGCATCCCTTCGACGATCGCCAGGTCATCGCGGGGCAGGGGACTGCCACGCTCGAGCTGCTGGAGGCCGTCCCGGACCTGGACGCGGTGGTTGCGCCGGTGGGCGGCGGCGGCTTGCTGTCGGGCACGTCGATCGCCGCGCACGGCGTCAATTCCGGTATCGAAGTCTACGGCACGGAGCCGGCGGGCGCGGACGACGCGTCGCGCGGCTTCGCGAGCGGCCGGGTCGAGCCGATGCCCAATCCGCAGACGATCGCCGACGGGCTGCGCAGCACGCTGTCGGCACGCACGTTGGGTGCGCTGCGCACGCATGTCAGAGGCATCGCCATCTGCAGCGAGGGTGCGATCGTTGCGGCGATGCGCCTCGTGTGGGAGCGCGCGAAGATCGTGATCGAGCCGTCCTCGGCGGTGCCGATCGCGGCCATGCTCGAGGGCACGCTCGACGTGCGCCGCAAGCGCGTCGGCGTCATCCTGACCGGCGGTAACGTCGACCTCGACAAGCTCCCGTGGCAGTAAGAGCAACACTCGAGGTAGGGCGGCTTTAAGTCCACCGCAAGTGCCCTACACCGATCTAGTCATGCGCATCGTCATCAGCGAGTTCATGGACACGACGGCGGTGGAATCGCTGCGCGTGCGCTTCGCGGTGCGCTACGACAAGACACTGGCCGACCGCCGCGCCGATCTTCTCGCCGAGCTTCACGACGCCGACGCGTTGATCGTGCGCAACCGCACGCAGGTCGACGCGGCACTCTTGGCGGCCGCGCCGAAGCTGCGGGTGGTAGGCCGCCTGGGCGTGGGACTGGACAACATCGACGTCGATGCCTGCGGAACGCGCGGAATCCACGTGATACCCGCCACCGGTGCCAACGCGCAGGCGGTCGCGGAATACGTCGTCGGGGTGGCGATGG
>JADLEZ010000195.1 GCA_020845855.1 Burkholderiales bacterium | reverse complement strand
TCATCGACGACGGGCTCGCCTTTGCCAACGAACGCTTCTGCACTTACAACGCAGGTGTGCGCGCCTCGCGCATCGAATCGTTCTGGGGCCAGGACCTTGCGCCGAACCCCAAGTATGGATACGGCGCGTCGTCCGGCCATGTCTTCCCGCGCGTCGCGATCGACCAGCTCCTGCAGGACGCACTCGTCGGCAACGCGGTCGACGAGGACCGGCTGTACCAGCTCGCCGGCTACAGCTTCGGCGTGCCCGGGCACAAATCCACGGCAAGACGCGCGGCGCACGGCACCCATGTCATGGACCTCGCGTGCGGGTTCGATCCCCTCGATCCCACCGGACTTAAGCGGCGAATCGTCGCCGTCCAGCTGCCGACCATCGTCACGGAACAGACCTCGGGCCTGCTCCTGCGGCTGTACGTGGTCAAGGCCGTCTGGCACATCATGCTCACGGCGTTGAGCCTGTCGACGGCCACGAACAAGGTTCCGGTGGTCATCAACCTGAGCTACGGAATGACCAGCGGACCGCACGACGGGACGGGCGCCGTCGAACTGGCGCTGGACCAGCTCGTGTCGCTGTTCACTGCCTTCGGCATGCGCCTGACCATTGTCGTGCCTGCGGGGAACAGCCACCTGACACGCGTCCACGCCACCGCGGCGCTGCCGGCCGGGCTCCCCATCGTACCCGTCCAGTGGTCATGGCGCGCGCTGCCCGACGATCGCACGCCGAGCTTTCTCGAGGTCTGGATGCCGTGCAACGCGAGCTTCAACGAGATCCAGCTCGAGGTGGAAACCCCCACCGGCGATCGCAGCGGCCGGATCACGGAGGGCACCGGATGGCTCTGGTCCAAGGGGCGGCAACGGGCGCTCGTGCTCTATCCGGGGTTCCAGAGCCTGGGCAGCCGGCGCATGGCGCTGGTCGTGCTGTGGCCGACGGCGAGCATCGATCGCAACGCGCCGCTGACGTCGCCTTCCGGAACCTGGAAGGTCTACCTCTACAACACCGGCAGCCAGCCCCGGGTCGTCGACGGACGCGTCATGCGCGACGACAACGCGTTCGGTTTCCCGATCGTCGGCCGCCAAGCGAGGTTCGAGGACCACAATTACGCTCGCTTCGGCAGCTTCGGATTGCCGCTCCGGCGCGACCCCGGCGGCAGCGTCGTGGTACGCGCCGGGTCGATCAACGGGCTCGCGACGGGCGCCCGCACGGTCGTGGTCGGCGGCTGCCGCGCGAGCGACCTGTACGTCGTGCCGTACTCCGGTGCAGGCCCCGCGGAACGGCCGCAGGGTTGCGGCATGGCCACCCGCCTGGGGCCCGACGTCCTGGCGCCGTGCGAGACTTCCGTGGGGCACGGCGGCATCCTTGCCGGGGGCACCCGCAGCAACTCCACGATCGCGATGCACGGCACGAGCGTTGCCGCCCCTCAGGTAACCCGCGTGCTCGCGAATCACCTCGAAACGTACGGCGTGGGCGATCGCACGACGATCTGGTGGGAGGCAGTGCTCCAGGTCACCAATCGCTACGCTTTGGGCTGGGTTCCACCCCTTGCGGGATGGCCTGCGCCGGATGACGGGTTCGGGCAGGTGGAGGTGCCGAACGGCGCGCTTCCGGCGGCGAACGCGAGGCGGCCGCCGCAGTATCGACCCTAGCGGTTCGCTGAGTGCGCCATTCCGTTCGCTGAGTTGTCATTCCGAGCGCAGCGAGGAATCTGCCTTTCGCAAGCGCTTGATCTTTGGACAGCGAGATCCCTCGCGCTACTCGGGATGACACGGTTTAGCCGCTACCGTGCCGCCGTCGCCTTGTACTTCGCGAGGTGCCGCACCGGCAGGGAGAGCGCGTCGCGCCGGAACGGGTCGCCCAGCTCGCGCGTCACCATCATCTCGAGCACGGTAGTGCGGCCGTCGCGCTGCGCCGCGGCGGCTTCGCGCAGCGCCGGCCCGACGTCCGAAAGCTTTTCGATGCGCAGGCCCTGCGCACCCATCGCCTGCGCCACCGCCGCCCACGAGGGCTGCTGGTCGAGGTTCACGCCGACGTAGCGATTGTCGTAGAAGTCGACGTGGTTCTTCTTCTCGGCACCCCATTGGCCGTTGTTGAACACGACGGCGGTCACCGGAATGTTCTCGCGCACGCAGGTCTGGAGCTCCCCGAAGCTCATGCCCCAGGCGCCGTCGCCGACATACGCGATGGCCGGCCGGTCCGGGGCCGCGACCTTGGCGCCCATGATGGTGGGAAACGCGTAGCCGCAGTTGCCGAAGCTCATCGCCGCGAACATCGAGCGCGGCCGGTCGAAGCGCAGGTAGGAATTGGACACCGAGCAGATGTTGCCGATGTCGGTCGACACCATGGCACCCTCGGGCATCGCGCGCTCCAACTCGCGCAGCATCTGGCGCGGGTGCATGGCGGACGAGCCTTTGCTCACCTCGACCGACCACGCGTCCTTTTCGTGCGACCACCCGTCGAGCTCTGCCTCCCAAGCGGCTTTCTCGGCTTTGATCTTCGCGAGGCGATCGGCCTGGTTCGCGTGGCAGGCGAGCGCCTTCCCGCGCAGGCGCGCCGCGAGCGCGACCGCAGCGGCTTTCGCGTCGCCACACACGCCGACCGAGATCGGCTTCACGAGGCCCAGCATCTTCGCGTCGGCGTCGATCTGGATGATCTTCGCGTGCTTGGGCCAATACTCGAGCCCATGCTGCGGCAGCGTGCCGAACGGCCCGAGGCGCGTACCGAGCGCG
This sequence comes from Burkholderiales bacterium, assembly GCA_020845855.1. Classification (GTDB taxonomy): domain Bacteria; phylum Pseudomonadota; class Gammaproteobacteria; order Burkholderiales; family Casimicrobiaceae; genus VBCG01. The sequence goes on along the minus strand of JADLEZ010000195.1, from coordinate 86 downwards.
AGCACGACATCCGCCTGGCTCAGAAGCTTCATCGCCGCCTTGCTGCCCTGGTAGCCCAGCGGGCCGCACCACAGCGCGTGCTTCGC
>JADLEZ010000194.1 GCA_020845855.1 Burkholderiales bacterium | reverse complement strand
GCCGCCACCGCCTGCGGCAGCACGACCAGGCGCAGCGTAGCGAGATCACTCAAGCCCACCGTGGCCGCCGCTTCCAACTGGCCGCGGCCGACCGTCTGCAGGCCGCCGCGAAAGACCTCCGCGGCCATCGCCGCGTTGAACAGCGCGAACGCGGCGACCGCACGCGCGAAGAGATCGACGCTGCCGCCGCCCGGCAGGAACATCGGCAGCAGCGTGGCCGCGATGAACAGCAGCACGAGCAGCGGAATCGCGCGCATACCCTCGACGAAGCCGGCGCACAGCCAGCGCACCACCGGCAGCCGCGAGCGGCGGCCGAGCGCGAGCGCGAGTCCGATCGGCAGCGCGGTCGCGAACGTCGTCAGCGTGACGACCATGGTGAGCAGCAGCCCGCCGATGCGTGCCGGCGCGACGAACGGCAGCGGACCGCCGCCGACGAGCAGCAGCAGGAACGCGAGCGGCAGCAGCACGAAGCCCGCCAGCACGCGCCGCAGGCTCGCGGCGTGCGAGCGGCGGACGACCCACACCCAGAACAGGGCGAACGCGGCGAAGCAGGCCCAGGCGCGCCACATCTCACCCGCCGGATAGTCGCCGACCAGCCACGGCTTCCAGCGCGCGACGACGAACGCCCAGCACGCGCCCGATTCGTCCGGGCATGCGCTGCTGCTGGCGCCGAGCCATTGCGCCCGCACCAGGGCCCAGTCGAAAAAACGCCAGCACGCCGCGGCGAAGAGCGCGAGCAGCAGCGACGAGACGAGCCCCATCGCCGGCGTCGCGAACAGCATCCTGCGCAGGCGGACGAGCGCCGGCGTGGCGACCACCGGTGCGTCGCGAGCGGCGATCAGCGCATCGCGCACGAACACGTCCATGCTATCGCCCCTCGCGCCGCAGCAGCCGGCGATTGGCGAGGTTCGCGGCGAGCGCGATGGCGAGGTTGATCGCCCCGTACAGCAGGACCACCAGCGCCATCGCTTCCAGCGCCTGGCTCGTCTGCGACAGCACGGTGCCCCCCACGATCTGCATGATGTCCGGGTAGCCGATCGCGGCGGCGAGCGACGACGCCTTGGCCAGTGTCTGGTACTGGCCGGCGGCCGGCGGCAACGCGAGCCGCAGCGCCTGCGGCAGGGTGATCAAGAGCGCCGCGCGCACGCCGTGCAAGCCGACGGTCGCCGCCGCCTCGACCTGCCCGCGCGGCACCGACAGCACCCCGGCGCGGAAGATCTCGGCCAAAAACGCGCCGTTGTAGATCGCGAGGCCGAGGGTGAGCGCCATCAGCTCCGGCAGCAACGCAACACCGCCGCCGACGTTGAAGCCTTCCACGCGCGGCAGGTCGAGCACCAACTCGCCGCGCGCCGCGGCAAGCGGCGCGAGCGCGACCAGTAGCGCCGCGGCGGCGGCGAGGGCGGCGGCAGCCGTGGCGCCGGCGCCACGCGCCGCGAGCCGGCGGCGAACGGTCACGAACAGCACGCCGAATAGCGCGATCGCGGCGGCGAGCGCCAGGGCGCCGGCGGGACTTGCCTGCAGCCGCGGCAGGAACAGGCCGCGGTTGTTGAGGAGCGCGCCGCCGAAGCGAAGGCTGTCGCCGACGGCCGGCAGCAGCGCGATTGCCGAGAAGTACCAGAAGAAGATCTGCAGCAGCAGCGGAATGTTGCGGAATGCTTCGACGTACGCGCCCGCGGCGGCGCGGACCAGCGGATGCGCGGCGAGCCGGCCGAACGCGACGAGGAGCGCGATCAGCGTGCTGAAGACGGCGGCAAGCGCGATCACCAGCAGCGTGTTCAAGGTGGCCGCGGCCACCGCGTCGAGATAGCGCGACGCCGGCCCGAACGCGATCAGCGTCTGCGCGATCTCGAATCCCGCCTCGGCGTGCAGGAACGCGAAGCCGATCGGCACACCGCGCGCGCGGACGTTGGCGAGGAAGTTCGCCACCGCGTGCCAGCCGAGCCACGCCACCGCGGCGAGAAGCAATGCCTGGCCGAGATAGCCGGGCAGGCGCTCGGCGAGGACGGCGCGGGAGAGCCTCGCGCGGGGAGGAGGCGCACTCACGCGTGGGCAGCGGCACGGGCGCAGCACACGCTGCGCCGGGACGCTTTTTTCAGCGGACGGGAATCGACATCATGAGCCCGCCGTTGGCGACGAGCGCGTTGCGTCCGCGATCGAGTTGCAGCGGCGTCTTCGCTCCCAGGTTGCGCTCCCAGACGTCGCCGTAGTTGCCGACCGCCTTGATCGCCTTGTACGCCCAGTCGTTGCCCACCCCGAGCTTCGCGCCCAGGTCACCGCTCACGCCGAGCAGCCGCTGCACGTCGGGGCTCTGCGACTTAAGCTGCTCGTCGACGTTGGCCTGCGTGATGCCGAGCTCCTCGGCGGCGACCAGCGCGTTCAGCGTGAAGCGCACCAGCGCCTCCCAGCGCGGCTGGCCCTGGGCGACGATCGGGCTGATCGGCTCGTTCGACACCGTCTCCGCGAGCACCTTGAAGTCGTCGCGATTCGGCAGCTTGGACAGCCGCGCGGCGAGCCCGGAGCGGTCGTTGATCGCGGCGTCGCAGCGGTTGCCGATGAAGGCGTCCCACGCCTGCTCCTGCGACGAGAACGTCACGATCTTGTACTTGAGGTTGTGAGCGCGGAAGTAGTCGGCCACGATCAGCTCCGACGTGCTGCCCTGCGCGGTGCAGATCGTCGCGTTGTTGAGGTCGGCGATCTTGTTCGCCTTCGACTTCTTGGTGACCGCGAAGCCCTGGCCGTCGAAGAACATCACCTTGGCGAACTTGAGCCCGCCGACGTCGCGGCTCTGCGTCCAGGTGAAGCGGTGGGTGAGCACGTCGACGGCGCCGCCCGGAAGTCCCGCGAACGCGGTCTTCAAGTCCATCGGCACGAGCTGGATCTTGCTCGCGTCGCCAAGGGTAGCGGCGGCGATCGCCTTGCACAGGTCGACGTCGAAGCCTTGCCGGCGGCCGGCGTTGTCCTCGGCCGAGAACCCAGGTGCTGCGAGCGTCACCCCGCACTTGACCACCCCGCTCGCCTTGACGGTGTCGAGCACGTCGGCGCGGGCTGCGCCGGCCAGCGTGGCCGCGGCGGCGAGGCCGGCCAGGGTGGTGAGGGTAAGCGAAGCGGTGCGTGGCCTGCTCATCATGGGTCTCCCGAGGGGGGTGCGGTTGCGCGGTCGTCTTCGGCGCCCTCGCGGGCGCCCGGCGAAGGCGAGAGTGTAGCGCTTGCGACGGCGGGGTCCGCGCCAGTCCCGTCTCTCCAAAAGTGCTGGCCCTTGCGATAGCGCCGTCTCGCGCGATGGCGTACGTCGGCAAGCTCGTTCCGCGGCGGACGACCCAGGCGTCCTCCTCGCTTCCCCGACGGACCTTTGCGCGTGCGTTGGTCCCCCACGCGGTGTCCCCTCGGGACGCCACCCCGCCGCACCGCCTTCAGCTACCCGGCACGCCCTGCGTGTTCACGTAGACCGAGTAGACGCCGCGGGCCGTGATCATGAACAACCGGTTGCGCTTCGGCCCGCCGAAGCAAAGATTGGCGGCGCGCTCGGGGAGGGCGATCAGACCGATGCGCTTCCCTTCGGGTGACAGAACGAGAACGCCATCCACGCCTTCGTTGACCGCACCATACGCGCACCAGAGATTGCCGTCGACGTCGCACTTGATGCCGTCCGGCGCCTCACCCGGCTCGCAGCTGAAGAAGACCTTGCCGTTGGCGAGCTTCTGCAGGTTGTCCACGACGTCATAGACACGAACCGTGACCGGACTCGAGAACGAGTCGACGATGTACATCTTCTTCTCGTCGGGCGCGAAGCAGAGCCCGTTCGGGGCCTTGACGTCGGCCGCCGCGATGGTCGCCTTGCCGGTCTTCGGGTCGAGGCGATAGACATTGTTCGGCAGCTCCGAGGGCGCCTTCACGCCCGAGAAGTTGCCGGCGATGCCGAAGGGCGGATCGGTGAACCAGATCGAATCGTCCGAGGCGACGACGACGTCATTGGGCGAGTTCAGCCGCTTGCCCTCGAACCGATCCATGAGAACAGATACCGTTCCGTCATACTCCGTGCGCGTCACGCGCCGGCCGTGCTCGGCGGCGATAAGGCGGCCCTGACGATCGCGCGTCAGGCCGTTCGCGTAGTTCGACGGCTTCCGGAACACGGAAACGGCGCCGGTCTCCTCCTCCCACTTGAGGATCCGGTCGTTCGGGATGTCGGTCCACAGCAAATAGCGCCCGTCGCCAAACCAGATCGGGCCTTCGGCGTAGCGCGTGTCGCCGAAGTACAGGCGATCGATCGCGCCGTAGAACGCCCGGTACTTCGCGAAGCTCGGATCGAGCACGCGCACCCCCGGGTCGGGAATGCGCACGCTCGGCTTCCAGTCGGCGCGCACGGGTCTCGTCAGCCCACTGGCAGCGAGCGCCGCGACCCCTTGCACGATGTAGCGTCTCGAAATCGTCATGGCCTTCTCCCGCTCGAAAGCCGCTCGGGCAACGTCGCCTCGAAGGCAGGCGCCCCGAGCTCTATCGCCGAAATGATCGACCCACTCCGCCGAGTTCGCGATCGGCGGTCATCAATCCGTCCTGCAGGCACGTCGTACCGCATGGACATGATGCAACGAAGCTCATGGTTTGGGGATACGCGGCTTGACAGCCTCTACCAGGCGACACGCGATGTCGATCGACATTTTCACGGACGAGATATTGCCAACGTATCCTTGCAGTGCTTGTTCGGCGCGCAGTCGCAGCGACTCGGCTTCTATCAGGTCCCGTTTCGCCAGAAGCTCGATGTCCCGCCGATCCTGGTCCGTGAATCGCGCGAGTTTCGACACGGCAAGATCGACCGGCGCGAGGACTCTCACGTCCAATACCTTGCGGTCGATGCCGGGGACGTCGACTGGTCCGGTTTCATCGTATGCATCCTCGTGCAGGAGTCCGAGTGTGTCGTTGTAATTGCGATCGAGATACAGCAGCCTCGCTCGGCCATCCGGATCGCGATAGGAAACCTCGGCGTCGTCATCGAGGATCACCTTTCTCGAGAACGTCGCATCGACGTCTTCCGTAACCCGCTCGCCAGTCCATAAGTGCATGGCCGCCCCGCCGGCGATGTACACGCGCGTCGGATGGGCATCCGAACCGGAGTCCTTGATCTGCCGCTCGATCTTCAACAGGATTTCGTCGAACGCCTTGCGGTATGGGTCGTGCATGATCGGCTCTCATGTCCGGCGCTTGCGCCTCTTGGCCATCGGAAGAAAGCGAGAGGCGCGCACCGGCGACCGCCTGAGCCACAGGGCGAATACCTCCGGCGTCGTTACTCCCGGATGCAGCGACTCCGCCAGCCAGAGATACTTCTCTCGCTCGAATCCCGCCGCACTGCCGAGCATGGTCGCAAGCCCACCCATGAAAAAACTGCAACCATGCGTTCGCCATGCGTCGGGGTCCATGTTTCCGGAGGCGGCGAGATCCAGGAGTTCGCTCTCGTAGTCGCGGGTCAAAGATCCCGGCATGGGTTCCGCGGATCGCTGCCCGGCCGGAACGGCAACCAGATCGAATCCGGCCGCCCGTGCCAGTGCGCCTAGCGTGCGCAAGTCGCACGAAGGCTGCTTTTTCAGCCGCGAGAGCGTCTCTTTGGGCACTCCGGCAGCCCTCGCCCAGCCCGACTCGGTCATGAATTTCGTCACGGCTTGGGGGGACATCTGGTCGATCAGTCTTCGAAGTGAAGTTGACATTTTAATCAACTGTAACACAAAACGTTGATTAATATATCAACGTCCGCAGCGACCAACCGATCATCGCGAGCGAGTTCTGCGGCAGGTGGCTGAGTGCATCCGGCCGGCGCGGCCGCTCGCGCCCGCCCGCGGCGTCCGCGCGTCACCCCGGACCCTGCTCCATGGGCAAGGACGCGGCCGCGTCGCGCGCGCGCCGCCATGTCGCGGGTGGCTGCCCGACCTCGCGCTTGAACGCGCGGGCGAACGCCGCTTCGGATTCGTAGCCCACGTCGAGCGCGATCGCGGCCACGGTGGCGCGCGTGTCCAGCAACAGGCGCGACGCCATCTGCATGCGCCATTGCAGGAGGTACGTCATCGGCGGCACCCCGATCAAGGCGACGAAGCGATCGTGCAACGCGGATCGCGACATGCCCACGCGCCGGCCGAGCTCCTCGATGCTCCAATCCCGCGCCGGCGACTCGTGCAGCAGCGCGAGCGCACGGCTGACGAAGCGATCGCGCAGACCCGCGAGCCAGCCGGCGCTGCGCTCGGGCAGGTGGTCGACGTAACGCCGCACGGCGTCGACGAACATGGTCTCGCTCATGCGCGCGAGCATCGCCTCGCCGCCGAGGCGCCTCGCGCGCGATTCGGCCACGGCGTGCTCGGCGAACGTCGCCATCCAGGCCCCCTCACCCTCGGCGCGCAAATGCAGCAAGCGCGGCAAGGCGGCGATCAGGGGATTGAACGGTTGCAGGTCGCAACCGATGAAGCCGCAGACGATCGTGGTGTCGGCGCTGCTCTCGGGCGGCGGCGACTGCATGATATCGCCACCGTTGATGGCGATGCGCAGCGGGACCTGCTCGATATGCGCATTGGCGAACCAGTTCACGTCCGGGTTGCCGCGCAGTCCGGGCCGGCTCGCCACGAAATGGGCGTCACCCTGCGGAAACATCACGACGTCGCCGGCGGACATCTGCACCGAGGGTCCGCCGGGGATGCCGGCCCAGCAGCTGCCGGTGGCGACCGCGTGATACTCGATCACGTGCTCGAGGCCCTGCATGACCAGCGGCGCGAGATCCTTTCCGGGCGGCGCCTCGGCGGCCCAGTCGCTGTGGCCGCTGACGTAGAAGAACACCGCGCCGCGCAGGCGCACGCCGCGCAGGACGTCGGACAGGATGTCTTGGCTCATCGCGAATGTGCGGAGGCACGATCAAGCGCAAGCGACGCCCGATCAAGCGCGGCAACTCTCGCCCACGGACAATCCATCACGTCATCGATCTGCAAGGCGGTGACGATACCGCAAGATCATTTCACGTGAGGATTTTCGCATGACTTCGCTCACCTACCTTACTCCGGACAAGGATGTCCGGCAATTGCGCGGGACGGACGTCGACGCGTTCGCCGCGCAAATCGGCGGCGGGGTGCTGACCGCCGCGGATCCCGACTATGACGAGGCGCGCCGCGTGTGGAACGCGACGGCCGATCGCCGCCCGGCGCTCATCGCGCGCTGCCTGCGCGACAGCGACGTGCAGGCGGCCGTGCGCTTCGCCGCCCACCACCGCATGCTGGTGAGCGTACGCGGCGGCGGCCACCACATCGCCGGCAACGCCGTCGCCGAGGGCGGCTTGACGATCGACCTTCGCGGCATGCGCTCCGTTGCCATCGACGCCGCGGGGCGCAGCGCGCGGGTGGGCGCCGGCGCCCTGCTCGGCGACTTCGATCGCGCCGCGCAGGCCCATGGGCTCGCAACACCGCTGGGCATCAACTCCACCACCGGCGTTGCCGGGCTCACCCTCGGCGGCGGCTTCGGCTGGCTGTCGCGCCGCTACGGCATGACGATCGACAACCTGCTCGGCGCACCGCTGGTGACGGCCGACGGAGCGCTTCAGGAAGTGTCGGCCACGTCGCAGCCGGATCTCTTCTGGGCCTTGCGCGGCGGCGGCGGCAACTTTGGCGTCGTGACGTCGTTCGAGTTCCGGCTGCATGCGGTCGGTCCCGAGGTCTACGCGGGACTCGTCGTCTATCCGTTCGCGCAGGCGCGCGCGGTGCTGCGCGCCTGGCGCGACTTCAGCGCCGGCGCGCCGGACGAGCTCAGCGTGTGGGCCGTGCTGCGCAAGGCCCCGCCGCTGCCCTTCCTGCCGGCGGCGGTGCACGGAACCGAGGTCGTGATCTTGCCGCTGGTCCATTGCGGCGCCGTCGACGCGGGCATGCGGGCAGCCGCGCCGACGCTGCGCTTCGGCGACCCCATCGCCAGCGCCCTCGGGCCCACTCCCTACGCCGCCTTCCAGACCGCCTTCGACCCGCTGCTCGCCGCGGGCGGCCGCAACTACTGGAAGTCGAACAACTTCGACGCGTTGAGCGACGCGGCACTCGATACCGTGATCGACGCCGCGACCAGCCTACCCGGTCCCGAGTGCGAGATCTTCGTCGCGCAGCTCGGCGGCGGCATGGGGCGGGTCGCCCCGTCGGCCACCGCGTTCGTCGGACGCGATGCGAACTTCATCATGAACGTGCACGGCCGCTGGTCGGACAGCCGGGACGACGCCAGAGTGCGCGCATGGGCGCGCGCAGCCTTCGAGGCGGCCGCTCCGCACGCCACCGGCAGCGGCTATGTCAACTTCCTGACCGAGGACGAAGGCGAGCGTGTCCGCGCGGCCTACGGCGCGAACTACGCGCGCCTGCAGGCACTGAAGCAACGCTTCGATCCCGACAATCTCTTCCGCATGAACCTCAACATCACGCCCGCCCGGCGCGCCTCGGCATGAGCGCCGCCGGGCCGTCCAGCCCGCCGCACGGCCGCCCGAAGGCGGGCTGGCAGGTTCCATGCGGCGCTCGCCCCCTTCCAGGGGGTGCCGAAGCGCACGCAGTGCGCGAGGCTGGGGGTGGACAACATATGACCCTGACCGACGCCGTTGGTTATCCCGTCTCAGGCGCCAACCCGGTCGCGCTCACGGCATACGAAAACGCCCTCGGTGCCCTTCGGAGCTGGCGCAGCGGTGCGCAGACGCAGATCGACGCAGCGCTGCGCGAGGCGCCGCGGTTCGTGATGGCGCACGTCCTGCATGCGTGGCTCCTGGCGTGCAGCCGCGATCCCCTGCGCGTCGGGGCAGCGCGCGACGCGTTGGCGCAGGCCGCCGCCCTGCCCGCGAACGAGCGCGAGCGGGCGCACCTGTCCGCGCTGGACGCGGTGCTGGGCGACGACCTCGAGCGCGGCCTGTCCCGGCTCGGCGAGTTGCTGCGCTCGCAACCGCGCGACGTGCTCGCGCTGCATGCCGCCAACGTGTTCGATTACTACCTGGGTAACGCCGCGCGCCTTGCCGATCGCACCGCCGCGGTGCTGCCGGCGTGGTCGCAAGAGATGCCCGGCTATCCGGCGGTGCTCGCAATGCACGCCTTCGGGCTGGTCGAGAACGGGGAATACGCGCGCGCCGAGGACTTCGCGCAGACCGCGCTGACCCTCGACCCACGGGACGCGCGGGCGCCGCACGTGATGGCGCATGTCTTCGAGATGACCGAGCGGCCCGACGACGGCGCGCGGTGGCTGACCGGACACGCGGCGGGCTGGAGTGCCGGCAGCGTGGCGACCACGCACTGCTGGTGGCATCTCGCGCTGTTCCACCTCGCCCGCGGCCGCAACGGCGAGGCGCTGGCGGTTTACGACCGGCAGGTCCGCGGCCTGCGCTCCGGGGCGCTCGCCGATCTCATCGATGCGGCGGCGCTGCTGTGGCGCATCGAGCTCGCGGACGCCGACGCCGGCGCGCGCTGGACCGAGCTCGCGGCGGCCTGGGCTCCGCACATCGACGACGCGTACTGCAGCTTCACCGACATCCACGCCATGCTCGCCTTCGTCGGTGCGCGCGACTGGCGGAACGCGCAGCGCCTGGAGCGCAGTCTCACGGTCGCCCAGGCGCAGCGCACGCGCCACGGCGCGACCACGCGCCTCATCGGCCTCGCGGCCTGCCGCGCCCTGGTCGCCTACGGGCGCGGCGACGATGCGCTCGCCATCAGCCTGCTCGCGAGCGTCCCGCCCCACGCGCACCGCTTGGGCGGCAGCCACGCGCAGCGCGATGTCCTGCACCTCACCCTGCAGCGCGCGGTCGAGCGCATGCGCCGGCCGCGCCGCGCGCGCGAGCTGGTCGGCCGGATACGATCGCTCTTACCGGGCCACGGGACCGGGCGCGCCGGACCCGCGCCGACCCCGACGTGACCGCCGCTCCATGCGCGGGCCCTGACTCAATCGGGTCGCAGCGTCGCCAGATCCGGCAAGCCCTGTCGCAGCGTGGCGAGAGTCTCACGCACCTTCACGAACCTGCGTCCGATCGCGGAATCGATGCCCATGCCGGACGCTTCGAGCACGCTGGCGGCTTCGGCGAGCTTCGCCCGCGCGGCGTCTGAATCGCCAGCGGCGGCTTCCAACTCCGCCCAATCGCATAGCAGGGAGACCCTCGAAGGCGCCGCGCCGACCCCGAGGAAGCGCGCCTCGCCCGCTCGCAGCGCGGCACGCGCATCGTCGATGCAGCCCAGATTGCGCAACGCGTTGGCGAGGCCGTTCAGGATGTGAGCTTCGAGGGACGGGTCTCCGACTTCGCGGGCCACGGGAAGCGCCGACTCGAAACGGGCGCGAGCCTCGTCGTAGCGGCCAAGATCCCCAGCGAGCAGTCCCAAGTTGGCCGTCACGATCCCCTCGTCGCGTCGATTGCCGACCTCGAGATCGATCGCGAGCGCGCGCTCGAAGTGGTGGCGTGCCTCGTCGTGGCTGCCGCTTTCGCGGCAAACGTTGCCGAGGTTGCTGGTTTCGATGCCTTCGATGTAGCGGTTGCCGACCTCGCGATGAATCGCGAGCGCCTCCTCGAAATGACGCCGCGCATCGGAGTACCGGCCCTGGCATGCGTGGATGATGCCGAGGTTTCCGAGCGCGTGCCCTTCGACCCTGCGATAGCCAACCTCGCGCGTGATCGCGAGCGCGGTTTCCTGCAACTTTCGGGCGTCGTCGTGGCGCCCCTGGTCGCGGAGCACGTTACCGAGACTAAGCAGCAGGAAGGCCTCGCGGCGCTGGTCGTGCAGCGCGCGATACAGCGCGAGCGCAGCCTCCAGGGCGGCGGCGGCATCATCGATGCGTCCTGCGCGCCGCAAGGCCATGCCCCGTGCGGCCAGCACGGCCGCGCGCGAGCCGTCGTCGAGGCCGGCCATGCCGAGGACCTGCGCACCCAGCTCGACGCCGAGGCTGTACGGCCCGGTGAACTCGAGGATGTCGCACGCGACGCGCACAGTGGCGGCGGCGACCACACCGTCGCCGCGCGCCGTGGCGCGCCGGCACGCGGCGACCAGGTTCTCGATCTCGAGTGCGAGCGCGTGTCGCCTGCGCACGCCACCGTGCAGGAACAGCGCTTCGGTCTCCTCGTCGCTGCCGAAGCGCGCGAAGTAGCCGCCGTGCCGCACCTGCGCGGTGTGTGCCATGTCGCTCGCGCCCGCGAGCTTTTCGGCGGCGTACTCGCGGATGCTCAAGTACATGCCGAATAACGGCTCGTCGAGCGCGTAGCGCACCTGCGCGGCAGGCACCCAGGTGCGCAGCAGGCTTTTGTCGCACAGCGCCTGCACGACGTCCATGGCCGGCGGGGCGTCTCGCCAGCGCGCCAGGTCCAGCACCGCCTCCGCCGCTTCGAGCGTGAACCCGCCGTCGAACACCGAGCACTGCGCGAACGCATCCTGCTCCCAGGGCGAGAGCAACTCCCACGACCAGTCGATCGCCGCCCGCATGGTGGCCTGGCGCGCCGCCACGCCACGCGCACCGGCGAGGATCGCGAAGCGGTCGCGCATGCGCAGCGCGAGCTGCTCCGGCGACATGGTGCGGATACGCGCCGCGGCAAGCTCGATCGCCAGCGGCAGGCCGTCGAGCATTCGCACGACCTCGGCGACCGCGGCGCGGTTCGCCTCGCCGAGCGCAAAGCCGGATCGCTGCGCACGCG
>JADLEZ010000193.1 GCA_020845855.1 Burkholderiales bacterium | reverse complement strand
TTCGCGGGGCGTTTAGCTCAGCGGTAGAGCACTCCCCTCACACGGGAGGGGTCGCTGGTTCGAACCCAGCAATGCCCACCACACTGAACCAAGGGGTTACGCGCAAGTGTAACCCCTCTTTTTTTTCGATGCTTCGGCCGACATGAGAAGACGCGAAGCAACGCTGGCCATGGTGGCGCTCTCGTGCGCGCTGCCGGCGCGGGCGCAGCAGCCTTCGCGCACCCATCGCATAGGCTACCTGAGCCTGCCGAGCCGCGAATCGGTGGAGCCGGTGTTGCAAGTGTTCCTGCGCTCGCTGCGCGATCTCGGATGGGTCGAGGGCGACAACCTCTCGATCGCCTATCGCTGGGCGGACGGTGAGGCGCAGCGCCTGCCGCAGCTTGCAGCCGAGCTGGTGGACAGCAACGTCGAGCTGATCGTGGCGCCGGCGGCCGCGGCGGTTCTCGCCGCGAGGAACGCGACGCGCACGATCCCGATCGTGATGGTCTTTCCCGCAGATCCGGTCGGGCTCGGTCTCGTCGCGAGCCTGTCGCACCCCGGCGGCAACGTCACCGGGACCGCGTATTCGCACGGCGCGGGCATCCTGCGCAAGCAACTCCAGATACTGAAGGAAGTGGTCCCGCGCGCCTCGTCAATCGCGGTGCTCGCGAGCCCGCTCGACCCGTTGCGCGAGATCCAGCGGCGCGAATTCGCGGCGGCGGGTGCTGCGCTCAAGTTGCGCACTCCGTACATCGAAGCACGCGGCCCCGAAGATTTCGACGGCGCGTTCGCGGCCATCGCCAAGGCGCGGGCCGAAGCGCTGATGGTGGCCGGCTCGTCGACGTACCTCCGCTATCGCAGGGAGCTGGGCGAGCAGGTGCGGGGCAGCCGCCTGCCGACCATGTATACGCTGCGGGAGATGGTGATCGACGCCTATGGCCTCATGTCGTACGCCGCCAACCTGTCCGAGTTCATCAAGCGCTCCGCGGTCTACGTGGACCGGATCCTGCGCGGCGCGCGCCCGGCGGACCTGCCCGTCGAGCAGCCGGACAAGGTCGAGCTCGTGATCAACCTGCGGACGGCTCGCGCACTCGGGCTGACGGTGCCGCGCGCCGTTTTGGAGCGGGCGGACGAAATCGTCAGCTAGTAGCTATGCTATGAGCAGTTTGTTGAATTTCGCGACCGTATCCCCAATCCGGTGTCATCCCGAGCGGAGCGAGGGATCCGCTTTCGCGTCGAATCAGCGAGTTGCGTAAAGCAGATCCCTCGTCGCCTTCGCTCCTCGGGATGACACGGTGGGATTTTCAACCGACTGCTCTAGCCGGAGGCACCGATGGTGCTCAGCCGCACAGATCCTCCCGCCGCTTTCGTCTTCGACGCCTACGGCACGCTGTTCGACGTGCATTCCGTCGCGACACTGGCGGAATCGCTCGCGCCCGGCCGTGGTGACGACCTCGCCCGCCTGTGGCGCGCGAAACAGCTCGAATACACGTGGCTTTCGTCGTTGATGGCAACGCCGCGACGGCGGCGCCGGGACTTCGACCGCGTCACCGCCGACGCGCTCGACTTCGCCTGCGCGGTCCTGCGTCTGAGATTAACGCGCGACGCCAAGCGCAGCCTGTGCGCGGCGTGGCTTTCGCTGGCACCGTTTCCCGATGCGCGCAAGGCGCTCGCGGCCCTGGTGCCGCGCCCGCGCTGGATCCTGTCCAACGGCACGCTCGCGAGCCTCCTACCGCTGGCGCGCGCGAGCGGCCTCGAGCCGCTGCTGACCGGCATCCTGTCGGTCGACGCCGCGGACGTCTACAAGCCGTCGCCGCGCGTGTACCAGCTCGCGGTCGACCGGCTCGCACTGCCGCCCCGTCGCATCGCTTTCGTCTCGTCCAACTGCTGGGACGCGATCGGCGCGCAGGCGTTCGGCTTCACCGCGTACTGGATCAACCGCGCGGGCGTGCCGGTGGACCGGCATGGGCCGCCGCCGCGGTACGTCCTGAAGTCGCTTGCGGAGCTGCCGGCACAAGCTTAAATGGGGTCAGAGTCGATACTCAATTCGCAATTGGGGTCAGAGTCGATACTCTGCTGCGCCCTACTGGGCGCACAAGTCGAATCCGACCCTACGGCATCAGCTGCCCGCCGTTGACCTCGATGATCTGCCCGGTCACGTAGCCCGACATCGCGTCGGACGCGAGATACAGGAACGTGCCCGCGCATTCGTCGGCGGTCCCGAGCCGGTTCATCGGCACCGTCGCCTGCATCGCTGCAAGCTGCGCCTGCGTCGAGTAGCGGTCGTGGAACGGCGTGGTGATCACGCCGGGGGAAACCGCGTTCACCCGGATGCCGTCCCCGACGACTTCCTTCGCCCAGCCGCGGGTGACGGTGGACACCCATCCCTTGGCGCCGGCATACAGGATCGCGCCGCCGCCGCCGCCGTGGCGCGCGGCGATCGAGGTCACGTTGATGACGTTGCCGGATTTCTGGCGCCGCATGACCGGCACCACTTCGCGCATGAACAGCGCGATCTGGGTGCAATTGAGCATCAGCACCTTCTGGATGTGCTCGACCGTGTAGTCCTCGATCCGAATCCGTCCGAGCAAGCCGCCCGCGTTGTTGACGAGGACGTCGAGGCGGCCGCCGAACGCTGCCAGCGTCTGTGCGACGATGCGTTTGATATCCGCTTCGGAGGTGACGTCGCCGCCGACCAGCGTGGCCTCGCCTCCCGCGGCCCCGATGTCGGCCGCGACCTTCTCGGCGGCCTCACGGCTCGCGTTGTAATGCACCGCCACCTTGGCGCCGACCCGGGCAAACGCGCGCGCCGCGGCGGCGCCGATGCCGGTCGAGGCGCCGGTGACGAGAACGACCTTGCCTTCGAGATCCATGGACATGACGCCTCCGTTGTGGGTGAGACTTTCCTCCGCGTTCAACCTATTTCCTCCGCGCTGCGCGCTTCGGGTCTCGTTCGCGCTCGGGAGCGGCCCTTCGCGCTCACGCTGTCGACTTCGCTGCCTCCGTCGCGCCGCGGCACGCCGCCACCGACTCGCGCAGCGCGGCGATCGCGGCCGGCCGCGGGAAGCTCCGGCGGAAGGCGAGCGCCACCCGCCGCGCCGGGACCGGCCGCGCGAACGGCACCGGCACCACCAGGCGGCTGTGATACTTAGGGGTGAGCGCATCGCGCGGCAGCACCGAGATGCCGAGCCCGGACGCCACCATGTTGCGGATGGTCTCGAGCGAGTTGGTGCGGGGCACGTGCGCGTCGGAGCGGTTCAACTCCGGGCACGATTCCAGCACCTGGTCGCGGAAGCAGTGACCGACGTTGAGCAGGATCGTGTTCTGCCCGGCAAGCTCGGACGGCTGCACCGACCTGCGCTTCGCCCACTTGTGCGTGGCCGGCACCACCACCTGGAACGGCTCCTCGTACAGGAACTCGGTGGCAACACCCGGCGGCGCGAACGGCAGCGCCACGATGGCGGCGTCGAGCCGTCCCGATTTCAGGCCCGCTTCGAGGTTCTCGGTCAGGTTCTCCTCGATGTCGAGCGGCATCTGCGGCGCGCGCTCGTGCAGCGCGGGGATGAGGTCGGGTAACAGGTACGGCGCAACCGTGTAGATGACGCCCAGCGACAACGGCCCGGTGAGCTGGTTGCGTCCCGACTGGGCGATTTCGCGGATGCGCGAGGATTCCTCCAGCACCCGCTGCGCCTGCTCGACGATGCGCTCGCCGACCGGCGTCACGGTGATCTCGCTCTTGCCGCGCTCGAACACGAG
>JADLEZ010000192.1 GCA_020845855.1 Burkholderiales bacterium | reverse complement strand
CATTCGCGCATGTTAGCGGAAGAACACGGCCAGCGCGATCGCGAGCGCCGCAATGGCGATCACCGCGATCACCACGACAAGGCCGAACATCGTGTGCCGGGTGTCGCTCTGGAACACGAGCATGTCGTCCATGAGCTCCGACACCTGGGTGTTGGTCGCGAACGCGGGAAGCCCCGCGCCGTCGGGGACGGGCACCGTGACCGGCGCCGCCGTCGGCACGTCGATCGGCAGGATCATCACGAAGTTCGACACCGGCAGAACGCGAAACGCGTGGTTGTCCCACACCTTCACGCGCATTCCCGAGCGCATGCGGTACACGAGGGCCTTCGCTTCCGGCCCCTTGCGCTCGCCGGCGTCGACGAAGAACTTCGCCGGCATGCGGCCGCTGTTCGCGACACGCAGCAGTGTGGCGAATTTCTCGTTCGCCATCGTGACATTGACCTGGAACTTGGCATGGTTCGCGTGCACGTCGCGGCCGGACTCGGCGACGTACACGACCGAGCCGATCGCCTTGCCGCCGTCGCCGCCGTTGCCGCGCCGCTCGCGGATGCGCAGCACGCCCGAGAGATCCTTGAGCCCGCCCCCGGTGGCAAGTTCCACCGCCTCGTCGTCGTCGAGCACCACCTTCATCACGAGAACGCTTTCCTTGCCGTTCTCCATGACGAGCCGCGCTTTGGTCGGCCGGAAATTGAGCAGCGGCACTGCGGGAGTCCATCGTGGGTTCGTCGGTTGCGCAACTTGCAGCATACAAACTACGCCGCTGCGCGCGTGCGGATTCTATGACATCCATCGTTTCGCGTCGGCGCGAAAAGACAGGCGGCAGGCGAGGCGGCCGCCTTGCCCTTAGCTTAGGACACAGGGGCCCGCGTTACGCAAGCGAGGATTCACCTTCACCTAGCCGCGCGATGGCGTTGTCATCGCGCGCATCCCGCGCGACAATCCCCGTGTTACAGGCAAACAACAACCCGGAGCCGCCATGCCCTGCCTTGCCCGCACCGCCGCCGCCCTGTTGACCTTCGCATTCATCGTCACCGCCCATGCGCAGGCCCGGCCGCTGCCGGTCAATCCGCCGAAGCTCGCGCCGAAGATCAGTTCGGTCACGCAGAACGCCAACGCCGCCGCGCTGGCGGCCCAGCTGGTCGGCGCAGGCGTGACGATCAGCAATGCGCGGTTCGTCGGCAACGCCAACGCCGCCGGCACGTTCGTCGGCGGCGTCGCGAGCATCGGCATGGACACCGGCGTCGTCCTGTCGACCGGCAAGGCCGAGGACGCTCGCGGCCCCAACGAGGCTTCCGACTGGAGCGAGATCATGGGCACGCCCGGCGACGGCCAGCTCGACGCGCTGGTGGCGCCCGAGGTGACGTTCGACGCCGCGATCCTCGAGTTCGACGTGACGCCGCTCGCCGCCACGATCGGCATCCGCTTCGTGTTCGCGTCGGAGGAGTACCAGGAGTTCGTCGGCTCTCCGTTCAACGACGTCATCGCCATCTTCGTCAACGGCGTCAACTGCGCGAACTACAGCGGCCGGCCGGTCAGCGTGAACTCGATCAACGCCGACGTCAATTCCGCGCTGTTCATCAACAACGAGAGCGGCGCGCGCAACACCGAGTTCGACGGGCTGACGGTGCCGCTCGAATGCGTCGCCGCGGTCACGCCCGGCGTGCCCAACCGCGTGAAGATCGCGATCGCCGATACCGCCGACGAGATCTACGACGCCGCGGTGTTCCTCGCCACCGGCGGCGTACGCTCGCCCGGCACCGGCGCGGTCACCGGCAGCAACGTGATCAAGGCGATCGAGTACTACCACGCCGCCTTCAACCACTACTTCGTGACCGCGAACCCCCAAGAAATCGAGCTGTTGAATGCGGGCGCGTTCGCCGGCTGGACGCGCACGGGCAAGGCGTTCAACGTGTTCACCCTGGGCACGCCCGGAACGCTGGACGTCCATCGCTTCTTCAGCGGCCCGCTCGTGAGCACGCTGATCAGCACGCACTTCTACACGTCGAACGCCAACGAAGCGGCGGGACTGTCGGTCAATCCGAAATGGGTGTTCGAGGCCAAGGTGTTCGGCATCATGCCGGCAGTACCCGCGTGTCCGACCGGCATGATCGCCCTGCTGCGCCTGTACAACGGCAGCATGGGCGGCGTGCCCAATCACCGGTTCCTGGTCGATGTCGCGGACCTTAACTTCATGGTCGCGGCCGGCTGGATCCAGGAGGGCGACTACGGCATGGCGGGTTGCGTGCCGCTGTAGCTTTCGCGACGGGAACCGGCCGCGACGCGGCCGGTTCGACCTACTAGCGCGAGTTCCACGCCTCTCGGATCCTGCGCGTGACGTCGATCGCGGCGCCCGGCGACGCTGCCGCGGATGCGCTTGCCGGCGGCACGGGCCACGTCCGCTCCTCGAGCGTGGCGCACACCGATGGCGTCAGGAAGCGGCTGCGAATCGCGTAGACGTGCCGGTCGCCCGCTCGCGCCTGTTGCGTGACGTAGAAGCGCTGGGGAACGACGATGGCGAGGCGGTCGCGCGCACGCGTCATCGCCACGTACAGTAGCCTTCGCTCCTCCTCGATCTCCTCGCGCCGGCCGGTGGCCATGTCCGAGGGAATGCAGCCGTCGACGGCGTTCAGGATGTGCACGCTGCGCCACTCCTGTCCCTTCGCGGAGTGGATCGTCGACAGCACGAGGTAGTCGTCGTCGAGCAGCGGGACATCGGCGCGCCCGGCGGCCGCAGCCGGCGGATCGAGCGTGATCTCGGTCAGGAACCGCTCGCGGGAGGCGAACGTGGCCGCGATGCGCGCGAGCTGCGTGAGATCCGCGGCACGCGCCTGCGCGTCGTCGTGCATGCGCGCGAGCTGCGGCTCGTACCAGGCGAGCACGCCGTCGAGCTCGCTCGGCCACTGGCTGCCGGGCTGGCGCATCGCGTCGCACATCGCGGCGAGCGCCGCCCAGTCATCCTTCGCCACGGCGGGGAGCTTCGCCGCCCGCAGCGCCGCACCGGGGTCGGCCGCCGCCTCCAGCTCGTCCAGCACGCGCACCGCGGTCGCGGGCCCGACGCCGGGGACGAGCCGCACCGCGCGAAAGCCCGCCAGACGATCGCGCGGATTGTGCGCGAAGCGCAGCAGCGCCAGCACGTCCTTGACGTGCGCTGCGTCGAGGAACTTGAGGCCGCCGTACTTCACGAACGGAATGTTCCGGCGCGCAAGCTCGAGCTCGAGCTCCGCGCTGTGGCTCGCGGAGCGGAACAGCACGGCCTGCGCCTCGAGCGGCGTGCCCTCCTCGCGGTACGCGAGCACCTGCTCGCAAACGAAGCGCGCCTGGTCCGTCGCATCCCGGACGGTAACGAGCGCGGCGCGCGCGCCGGCTCCCCGCGTGCCTTTGAGATCTTTGGTGAACCGCTCCGTCGCCTGCGCCATCACCGCGTTCGACGCATCGAGGATCGCCTGCGTCGAGCGATAGTTGACCGCGAGTGTCAGTACGTCGGCCGCTGGCGCGTACTGCCCGGGGAAATCGAGGATGTTGCGCACGTCGGCGGCACGGAATGCATAGATGGCCTGCGCGTCGTCGCCCACCACCGTCACGCCGCGGCCGTCGGGCCGCAAACGCTTGAGGATCGCGCCTTGCAGGCGGTTCGTGTCCTGGAACTCGTCGACGAGCACGTAATCGAACAGCGCCGACACTTCGCGCGCGAGCTCGGCGTCGGCGAGCATGTGCGACCAGTACAGGAGCAGGTCGTCGAAGTCGAGCACGTGCTGCGCCGCCTTGGCATCGAGGTAGGCGCCGAACATCGCCTTCAACTCCGCTTCCCATTCCACGTAGCGCGGATACGATTCGTGCAGCACGTCGGCGAGCGTGCGTTCGGCATTCACCGCGCGCGAATAGATCGCTGCGCAGGTCGCTGCCGCCGGGTACCTGCGCTGCGCCGCTTCGGCGGCGAAACCTTGGCGCACGAGGCCCATGAGGTCCTCGGTGTCGCCGCGATCGTGGATCGTGAAGTCGGGCGCGAGCCCGATGCGCTCGGCGTACATGCGCAGCAGGCGCGCACCCGCGCTGTGGAAGGTGCCGGCCCACGGCAGCGCGATTGCCTCGTGGCTGCGCTGTCCGAGCGCAGCCACGAGCACGCGCCCGGCCCGACGCTCGAGCTCGACGGCGGCGCGGCGGCTGAAGGTGAGCAACAGGATGCGATGAGGATCGGCGCCCGCGGACACGAAGCGCGCCAGGCGATGCGCAAGGGTGTTGGTCTTGCCGGTGCCCGCACCGGCGATTACGAGCAGCGGACGCGCGGGGTCGTGCGCGACCACCTGCCGCTGCTGCTCGTTGAGTCCGGCTGTACGATCTTCCACGAAACACCTGTCGAACGAACGTTCGACATGGTACGCACCCGCCGGACTAAGGGCAAGTCTACGTGCCGCGCTGCGCGACCGATCGCTCCAGGTCGGCGATTCCGCTACGAATGCGGCCGGCCCGCCGGAACAGGCTGCGCTGCCGGTGCCGGTCGAGCGCGAGCAGCTTCTCGTCCGCGGTGTCGAGCTCCTGGCGGGCGCGCGCAAGGAGCGACGCCAGTTCGGGGCCGTACGCGCCCCCGGCGGCCAGCGCGTGCGCCCGGGCCAGCGCATCGACGAGCGAGCCCAGCGAATCCGCGAGATCGCGCCGTGCATCGTCGCTTGCCGCCAATCTCCGGCGCAAGCGTGCGCCCCGATTCAGTTCATGCCGCATGCCGCGAGTCTCCCCGTTCGCAATCCATAGTTTTTCCACCGGCCGATGACCGTCCCACGACGCATGAAACGGCCGCCGCCCCTCACCCCGTCCCTCTCCCCGCATGCGGGGAGAGGGTGCCCGACAGGGCGAGTGAGGGGTGTCACCCGGGGCACCTGTTTCTTCCTAGTCTACGCGACTGGCGTTGTTCCCTTGACGGGGAAGTGCATCTCACTCGCTGCGGGCAACCGCCGGCCGTATCGCGCCACCTCCTTCGAACAGCGCCGCGAACGTCGGCTCGCGACGCATCTCCTCGAGCTTGGCGCTTGCGTAGCGGTACCCGACCTTGGCGATTTCGTCGAGCGCCTCGAACTGCAGGGTGCCGTAGCGGTCGATGGGAGGGCGCAGGCAGAGGTCGGCGTGCTTCCTCGCTTCCCGCGTCAGCTCGCTGCTGCTGACATCGACCGTGCGCATGAGCACGTCGACGATATGCGGGACCGCGACCCGCGAGCCCGAGCGAAAGAGCCGGCTCTTGAGGAACTGCCAGGGCGACGGGAACTCGCGCGACTTGAAGACGAACTCCTGCTCCGAGCCGACGTCCACGACGACCACGCTGCGGCAGGCGCGCTCGCGCATGACGTCTTCCGGCAGGTTGTTCACCACTCCCCCATCGACCAGGATGTGACCATCGCTCAGCACCGGCACGAACACGCCCGGGATCGATGCGCTTGCGCGCACCGCCTTCCACAGCGGGCCGCGCGTGTGCACGATCGTCGCGCTGTTGGACAGGTTGCAGGAGATGCAGAAGTAATCGAGCCAGAGGTCCTCGATCTGGATCTCCCCCCAGATCTTCTGGGCCATGGCGTCCAGCCGCCGGCTGCGGATGAGCGAGATCATGGGCAGGGAGTACTCCTTGTGCGGCTTGTGGCGCATCCACGCGTCGCGGTTGGTTTCGAGCATCTCATTCCAGTCCTGCCCCATGGCCACGAGCGAGGCCATCACCGCCCCCATGCTGGTACCGCCGACCACGTCGATGTGCATGCCCGCCTCGCGCATGGCACGGACGACACCGATGTGAGCGAGGCCGCGGGCGCCGCCGCCGCCCAGGACCAGGCCGACTGCGGCGTCGCCCAGGCTGCGCGCCAGCCGTCCGTAATCGCCGTTGTCGTCGGCGCGCACGTGGAAGTTGCGCCGGATATCGCGACCGGCGAACCAGCGCGCCGTGCCCGTGGGCATTCGCGTCGCGCGGGGATGCAGCAGGATGAGGTTCTGGCGCGCGCGTGAGATGCCGCCATCCGCCGCCAGCAGGCTGCGTTCCAGCGCGCCCGGCCCCGGATCCGACGCGGCGTCCGCGACCAGCAGGACTTCGTCTGCCTGGCGCAGGCAGCGGCGCGTCCACGCGGTGTCGGTGCGATCCGACTCGAAGACGACGACCTGGTGCGACGACTCCTGCTGGTCGAGCCACGTCGTGAGACGAATGCCGGCCGGCTCTTCGTCACCGGCGCACGCGATTCCCGGCCGGTTGAGGAGCCGGTCGACGCGTTCCGACGAAAGATGCAGGGTCGGGCCGACCGTTGCAAACGCGGCGACGAGCCGTTCCGAGAACTGCGCGGCCGATACGCTGTCGTTGATGGCAAGAACGGCGATGCATTTGCACGCCCTGCCCGCGGAGTCGAGCCTCGCACTCACCCGCAGGCGATGGATGACGATGCGCGCGATGGTCCGCAGTACCTGCGGATACTTCGCCACGATCTCGTCGAAGGCCTGCCGCGACACGCGCACCAGTGCGCTGTCCCGGACCGCGACAACGCTCGCGGCCCTGGGCTCGCCGGTGAGCAGCGCCATCTCCCCGATGCTCTCGCCGCGCGTCATCTCGCTTAAGACCCTGCCGTCCGGCGCGATGGCCCGCAGTCTCCCGCCGACCACGAAATAGAGGTCTTCCCCCTTATCGCCCTCGGAGAACAGCCGCTCGCCAGCCGCAACCTGGAGCCACTGCACCCGGGACTCGACGAAATGGAGCATCTCGGCGTCGACGGGGCCAAAGAGCTTGGGCATGTCGACGGCGAGCGTATCGAATGCGAGCCGCTGCCGGATGCCGCCCGCCATCTCCCGGAGCGCGGCCGGACTCGCCGCAGCCATTCGCTCGAAACTCGCCCGCGGAACCCGCACCAGCACCGCATCGGTAACCGCGGACACGGTGGCGCCGTACTCGCCGCCACCGGTCAGGATCGCGAGCTCCCCGGCGATCTCGCCCGGACCCAGTTCCCCCACCGCGAATTGCGAACCGTCGTCGCGGGCGATCGTCGCGCGCAGGGTGCCCTTGGCGACGACATAAAGCGCCTGCGCGGGCTCTCCGGCGCGCAGCAGGACGCCGCCAGCGGACAGTGACACCGGCTCGAACCCGGCGCTCGAATCCGCGAGCAAAGCGTCGCGGAGCAACGGGAGTCGTCCGGCAAGCGGATCGAGGAGTGCGCGAACATCAAGGACTTCGTTCGTCATGGCTGACTCGCGATGGGTGTTGCCTCACGGGTCCGGACAGGGTCGGAAGACCAGATCATTGATGGCAGCCGGCCAAGGGCGACCCCGCATTTCGCCCGGCCCTTCGGATCGCGCGAGTGTATCCTTTGTTGATCACCCGAAGACGACCGACAACCGGCCGTCTTTCCGGGATCGAGGCGTAGCCTTTACGACGATCTGTACGTCGCGTCCGAGTTTCAAGAGACAGTCCATCAAACGGCGCTCGGAAAAACCTCGGAACTGACCACGCAGCAGATTAGAGAGCTTGGGCTGCGGCATCCTCAGTAACACTGCGGCCTGGGTCTGGGTGAGGCCCTTCCGTTTGATGATCTCGGCAATCTCGGCCACGAGCTCTGCCTTGACAAACATCTCGTCGGCATCGGCGTAACCGAGATCGGCATAGACGTTGCCAGTCCCGACCTCTAGATCCATGCCCTGCACTTTGCGCTTGCTCATTTCGATAGCTCCTTCGCGATCTGCTCGGCGGCTTTCAGTCGCGCCCTGATGAGATCCATATCCTGCTTGGGCATGGCGATCCCGCTCTTCGCCTTCTTCGTCTGGGCGAGGTGCAGCGCATACCCGAACGTGTTGATCACTTCCGCCGGCAATGCCATCAAGTCGTTCTTTGCGCTGGCAAGCCATACGAGGGGCTGGGGCTCGGGAGTTGATTCCTTCGACATCCCCGCATTATATCTATATAGATATAATCGTGCATCGAATTCGGACGCGAGTGTCGGGGATGGTGCCGGCAGTAGGAATCGAACCCACGACCAACGGTTTACAAAACCGCTGCTCTACCGCTGAGCTATGCCGGCGACGGCTACTTGATGATCTGCAGGTG
>JADLEZ010000191.1 GCA_020845855.1 Burkholderiales bacterium | reverse complement strand
CTCATGCGCTCGCCGTTCGGCAAGATCGTGCACGCGATCCGGGAGGACGAGCTCGCCGTGCTCGCGGCGGGCAAGAACGTGCTGCGCGCGAAGGTGAGCGTGTCCGCCGTGTCGGGGCTGTTCGCGGGCGCGGCCGGCGGACTGTACGCGACGTTCCTGAACTTCATCGATCCGCCGTCCTTCGATCTGCATGTTTCGATCCTCATCCTGACCATGCTGGTGGTCGGCGGCGCGCGCACGCTGGCGGGCTCGCTCGTCGGCCCGTTCCTCCTGCTCGCGCTGCCGCAGGCGCTGAACTTCGTCGCGGTTCCACCCACCATGGCCGGTCCACTGCGCCAGTTCATCTACGGCGCACTGCTGATCGCCTTCATGCTGTTCCGGCCGCAGGGCATCGCCGGCCGCCGGCTGTAGCGGTGATCTTGCGATGACGCCCTGCCTCGAGGTCCAGTCGGTGTCCCGGCGCTTCGGCGGGCTGCAGGCGCTCGACGCGTGCTCGTTCGCGATCGGGCGGCAACGCTCGACCTGCCTCGTCGGACCCAACGGCGCGGGCAAGACGACGGTCTTCAACGTGATCACCGGGTTCGTGCGTCCCGACCAGGGCACGATCCGGTTCAACGGGCAGCCGATCGACGGCTTGCCGACGCGCGACATCGTGCGCCTGGGCATCGCGCGCACGTTCCAGAACCTGCGGCTGTTCGCCGAGATGACCGCGCTCGAGAACGTGATGGTCTACCTGCGCGACGACGACGGCACCGGCCCGGTCGAAGCCATCATGCGCCCGCTGCGCACCAACGCCGCGCTGCGGCGCAAGCAGGAGGCCGCGCAGGCGCTGCTCGCGGAAGTGGGCCTCGCGCACAAGGCGGCGGATACCGTGCGCAACTTGAGCTTCGGCCAGCAAAAGCTCCTGTGCATCGCCCGGGTGCTCGCCACCGGCGCGGAGCTCCTGCTGCTCGACGAGCCCACGTCGGGCCTGAGCCAGTCGGCGCTGACGGCGATGGTCGACCTGGTCGACAAGCTGCGCGCGCAGGGCCGCACCCTGCTGGTCGTCGAGCACAACACCCGGGTGGTGCAACGCATCGCGGACGAGATCCTGTTCCTGCACCAGGGGCGCCTCGTCGCCCAGGGCCCACCGGCGCAGATCCTCGCCGATCCGGCGCTCGCCGCCATCTACTTCGGCGCGGCCGCCTGACGACATGACCCTCGCGGTACGCAACTTGAGCGCCGGCTACCGGGACAAGATCGTCATCAGCGACGTATCGTTCGAGCTCGCGCCGGGGAGCATCATGGCCTTCTTCGGGCACAACGGAGCCGGCAAGTCGACCACGCTCAAGACCATCCTGGGCGCGCTCGCGCCGGTGCAAGGAGAAGTCTGGCTCGACGGCGAGCGCATCGACGCGCTCGCGATTCCCGATCGCGTCGCGCGCGGCATCCGTTACCTGCCCGATTCGCGCGGCGTGTTTCCCGACCTCACGGTCGACGAGAACCTCGACGTGGTCGCGCGGATGAATCCTTTCGGGTCCGGCGCGAGGATCGCCGTCCCCGACGTCCTCGCCATGCTCCCGGCGCTCGAGGCCAAGCGCAGGAGCTACGCCGGCACGATGAGCGGCGGGCAGCAGCAGATGCTCGCGTTCGGCCTGGCGCTTTTGGGCTCGCCGCGCTGCATCCTGCTCGAGGAGCCCTCCGTCGGCTTGCAGCCCGACCTGGTCGAAGCGCTGTTCGGCGAGATCCGCCGCATCTGCGCGCAATACGGCATCAGCGCGATCCTGGTCGAGCACAAGATCGGGTCGGCCATGAACATCGCCGACCACGTCCTCATCATGAACAACGGGGCGGTGGTCTTCGACGGGCCGCCTGCGAAGGCCCGCGAGTCGAACTTCTGGGAGTATTTCTAGGACCGGACCGAAGGGACTGCCATTGCAGCGCTAGGTACTTCTGGTTGGCGTTCCGGTGTGCCGCGCAGCCGACTGTGCCGCGCGGCGGCGAGCCACGTCCGCAACACGTGTAACCTGCGGCGGCTTCGCCAGCGCAAGGCGCACCGGCCGCGCTTCGGCGAGCACCCAATCGCGAAACGCCGCGAGGTAGGGCTTGCGCTCGGACTGCTTCGGATACACGAGGAAGAATGCCTCGCCGTCGGACAGCACGAACGGCAGCGGCAGCGCGAGGCTGCGCCGGCGCAGGTCCTCCAGGATGAACGCGCGCTCGGCCAGCGTGACGCCCAGCCCCTTCTCGGCGGCGTCGTAGGCCAGCGCCGAGTTCTCGAACTCGATCATGCGCTTCGGCACGAGATCGCCATGGCCGGCGGCTTTCAGCCAGCGCTGCCAGGCGTGCGGGCGCAGCCCCGACGTGAGCAGCGTGTGCCCGCGCAGGTCGGCAACCTCGCGCAGCGGCGGCCCGCCTTCCAGGAGCCGGGGACTGCACACGGCCACGAGCTGGCTGTCGAACAGGCGATGCCGCGCGAGGTCCGCGACGAAGCGGCCGCTTCCCATGCGAATCACCACGTCGGCACGGTCGAAGTCGGAGTGCGCCGTGGTCAGCGTGGTGGTGAAGTCGAGCGGCATCTGCGGATGGCTCGCATGGATGTGGCGCAGCCGCGGAAACAGCCAGCGCATCGCCACGATGGCAGCGCACCTCACGCGCAGCGGCCGCTCGCGGCCTTCCGAGCGCAGCGCCGCGGTCGCGCGACGCAAGCGATCCAGCGCCTCGCTTGCCGCCTTCTGGTACTCGCTGCCGCCGGAGGTGAGGCGCACCTGGCGGTTGGCGCGGGTGAACAACTGCGTGCCGAGTGCCGCCTCCAAGAGCTTGACCTGGCGGCTGACCGCGCCCGGCGTGACGTGCAGCTCGCGCGCCGCCAGCGCGAAGCTCTGGAGGCGTGCCGCGGCCTCGAAGGCGCGGATCGCGTTCAGCGGCGGCAACGCCTGGCTCATTCGCGCAACGGCGATGGCGACGCCGCGCCGGCGAAGTGCGCCCGCAGATTGGCGATCATGGCGAGGCCGATGTCGCGGCGCGTCTCCACCGTGGCGCTCGCGATATGCGGCTCCAGGATGACGTTGTCGAGGCCGAAGAGCGCCGGCGGCACCCGCGGCTCGTCGCGGAACACGTCGAGCGCCGCCCCGGCGATGCGCTGCGACTGCAACGCCTCGACGAGCGCCGCTTCGTCGACGACCGAGCCGCGCGCCACGTTGACGAGGAATCCCTGCGGCCCGAGCGCGGCGAGGATGCGCGCGTCGACCAGGCCTTCGGTGGCAGGTCCCCCCGGGCAGGTGAG
>JADLEZ010000190.1 GCA_020845855.1 Burkholderiales bacterium | reverse complement strand
CCGGACGTCATCTGCCTGCAGGAAATCAAGGCGCGGCCCGACCAGGTGCCCGACTCCTGCAAGCTCGCCGGCTACCACGCGCTCTGGCACGGCGCCGGCGGCTATTCCGGCGTGTCGCTCCACATTCGGCGCGAACTATCGGAGGCACCCGCGTTCGAGCACCCCGCGTTCGACATGGAGACGCGCATCGTGCACGCCGCGCTCGGCAACGTCGTGCTGGCGTCGGTCTACGTGCCCAACGGCGGCAAGGACTACGCGGCCAAGCTCGCCTTCCTGCAAAGCCTCGTGCAGTGGGTGCGTACGCTGCACGCCGAAGGCCGCGATCTCGTGCTGTGCGGCGACATCAACATCGCCCGCGCCGACATCGACGTGCATCCGAAGGAGCGCAAGGAGGACGCCATCGGACAGCGCAAGGAAGAGCGCGCGCTGTTCGAGGCGCTGCTCGGCGACGATCTGGTCGACGTGACGCGCACGCTCGACCCGGACAACGAGGCGCTGTTCAGCTGGTGGCCGCCGTGGCGCGACATGCGCAGGCGCAACATCGGCTGGCGCATCGACTACATCCTCGCCTCGCGTGCCATCGCCAAGCGCGCGACGGCGTGCACCGTGCTGGCCGACGTCGGCACCAGCGATCACGCGCCGGTGATGCTGACTGCCGCGTAAGCGACGGCGATCTGCGCCGCGAGGCGCGCGTTGTCTCGCACGAGCGCCACATTGCCCGCGAGGCTGTCGCCGCCGGTCAGCTCGTTCACGCGGGCGAGCAGGAACGGCGTCAGCGCCTTGCCGGTCACGTCCGCTGCCCGCGCTTCGGATGCGGCCTGGCCGGTCGCCCGCTCGACGACGTCGCGCGGCAGCGCGTGCGCCTCGGCAACCTCGGGACTCAAGTCCACGTTGACCATATGGCTTCATTATCGCGTAACGAGTGCCGCGCCGCGCCGGGCGGTAGCATTGACGGGTCCCGGCAGCCGCCGCAGGAGTTCTCCATGAGCGATGCACAACCCGTCACCGGCCCCGATCTCGCGCAAGGCGTGGCACTCGACCAGTTCGCCGATGGCGCCATGCTCGCCGGCCACGTCGGCGAGGACGCCGTCCTCCTCGCGCGCCGCGGCGACGAGTTCTTCGCGATCGACGCCAAGTGCACGCATTACGGCGGCCCGCTCGCCGAGGGCCTCATGGTGGACGACACGGTGCGCTGCCCGTGGCACCACGCCTGCTTCAGCCTGCGCACGGGCGAGGCGCTGCGGCCGCCGGCGCTGGCGCCCGTGTCCTGCTGGTCGACCAACGTGCGCGAGGGGAAGGTGTTCGTCGGCGCGAAGAAGGCATCCCAGGCGACGATCGGCATCGCCCCCGTGCAGCCGCGGAAGATCGTCATCGTCGGCGGCGGTGCCGCCGGCTTCGCCGCCGCGCAGATGTTGCGGCAATCGGGCTTCGACGGCGGCCTCGTCATGGTGAGCGACGACGACGCGCCGCCGGTCGATCGGCCGAACCTGTCGAAGGATTACCTTGCGGGCACGGCACCCGAAGAGTGGATCCCGCTGCGTGATGACGCCTTCTATCGGGAGCAGCGCATCGACCTCCGCCTTGCGACCCGCGTCGCCGCGATCGACGTCAAGGCGCGCCGCGTGGTGCTGGACGGAGGCAGTGCGCTCGAATGGGATCGGCTGCTGCTCGCGACCGGGGCGGAACCGGTGCACCTGCGGCTTCCGGGCATCGAGCTGCCGCACGTGTTCACGCTGCGCACGCTCGCCGATTCCCGCGCCATCATCGCGCGCGCGGCCAAAGCTACGCGTGCCGTGGTCATGGGCGCGAGCTTCATCGGCCTCGAGGTTGCCGCCTCGTTGCGCGCGCGCGGGATCGAGGTCCACGTGGTCGCGCCCGAGAAGCGGCCGATGGAGCGCGTACTCGGCCCGCAACTGGGCGAATTCGTGCGCGGCCTGCACGAGGAACATGGCATCGTGTTCCATCTCGAAGATACCGCCACCGCGATCGATGCGCGCGAGATCGTGCTAAAGAGCGGGGGAAAGCTCGCCGCCGACCTCGTGGTCGCCGGCGTGGGCGTGCGGCCGCGGCTCGAGCTGGCTGAAGCGGCGGGGCTTGCGATCGACCGCGGCGTGACGGTGGACGAGTACCTCGAGACCAGCACCCCGGGGATCTTCGCGGCGGGCGACATCGCGCGCTGGCCCGACCCCCATACCGGCGCCGCGATCCGGGTGGAGCACTGGGCGGTCGCGCAGCGCCAGGGCCAAACCGCCGCGCGCAACATGCTCGGGGCGCGGGAGAAGTTCGACGCCGTGCCGTTCTTCTGGAGCCAACACTACGACGTGCCGATCAACTACGTCGGCCACGCCGAAGCCTGGGACGACATCGCGGTCGAAGGCGACATCGGCAAGCGCGACTGCGTGCTGCGCTACCGGCACAAGGGACGCGTGCTCGCGGTCGCCTCGATCTACCGCGACATCGACAGCCTCGACGCGGAAGCGGCGATGGAGCGCGAGTTGGCCGCCCACGCGTAGTCGAGCTTGGGCGGAACCGAAGGCCACGGCGCGCGGTGCCCGCGGTTTGGGCGGATAATGGGACACAAGCCGACGCGAGGAGGTACGCCATGGCAACGCCGGACTGGCAGGTCGACGGGCAGTATTACGAGAACTGCAGCTGCGACTACGTGTGCCCGTGCGTTCCCACCGGGATGCAGGCAAAGCCGACGAAGGGCTCGTGCACGTTCGCGATGGGCTTTTCGATCGAGCGCGGCCACTTCGGCGACCTGCGGCTGGACGGGCTCGGCTTCATCGTCCTCGGGTACACGCCGGCGGAGATGGCGAAGGGCAACTGGTCGGTAGGTCTCGTGATCGACGAGCGCGCCGACGCCGCGCAGCGCGATGCGATCACCGGCATCGCGAGCGGCGACGCCGGCGGGCCGATGGCGGCGCTGGGCGGGCTCGTCGGCAAGTTCCTTGGCGCAGAGACGGCAGCCATCGCCTTCGGCCGCAGCGGCGCATCGTGGTCCGTGCAGGCGGGAAGCAAGGTGCGGATCGAAGGGCGCGGTGCGCAGGGCATGGATCCGTCGCGACCGCCGCTGCAGCTTTCGTACACCGGCCATCCGGCCGCCGACACGTTCAGCCTCGCCCACGCGTCGAACAGCCACGTCGCCGCGCTCGGCCTCGCCTGGGACGACCAGACCGGGCGCAACAACGCGCAGTACGCGCCCTTCTCCTGGCGCAGCAGCTAGCAGTTCGTCGAGTGTGTCATTCCGAGCGCAGCGAGGAATCTTGCTTCGCGCAAGTGCTCGATGTTCTTGAACAGCAGATCCCTCGCTTCGCTCGGGATGACACCGGGCTAGTAGCCCCGCAGCGCGATCACGCCGGCAAGCACCACGAGCGCAATCCCGCTCGCGATGGCCGTTTTCTCGCCGAACGGCAGGAACTTCTCGGCGAGCACCCACAGCATGAGGGCGACGATCACGAAAAGGTTCATGACACCTCCCGCGAACAGGAGCAGCATCAGCGCCCAGCAGCAGCCGAGGCAGTAAAATCCGTGCGCCACCCCCAGCCGCAGTGCGCCGGACGTACCCGGCCGCCACCGCTGCATCAGAAACGACAGCGGTGAGCGGCAGACTCGCAGGCAGGCACGCTTGAGCGGCGTGAGCTGGTAGATGCCGGCGAGCGCGAGGAGCAGGGCCGCCACGGTGCGCGTCGCCGGCTCCATCATCGGCGTCAGCAACAACAGCGAGGCAAGCATGCGCTGCAGGATGACCGCCGCAACGCTGAACGCGCCCCACACGAGCAGGTAGCCGCCGGCAAGCGCGTAGACCTTGCGGCTCGCCCGTTCGTCGTCGCGCGCACGTAGCCCAGCCGCGAAGAGCAGGACGAGCGGCGCCGCCGACGGCAGCATCATCGCGGTCATCATGACCGCCCACATGGCCCACAGCAGCGCGAGACGCGCGGCGTCCCACTCCTGCGTCATCATCCACGCCGAGGCGCCCTGCATGCTGCCGTACATGTCGTGCGCCATCGCCGCGATCCAGGTCCAGCTCGCGAGCGTGACGAGCACGAGCACGGACGTGACGGCGCGCTCGTGGTGCAGCGCGATTTCCAGCAGCGATCCGCGTCGCGAAGTCCGATCCGGATCCGGGAGATTGTCAAAGCCCCGGCCATCGGACATCGGGCGGCCCTTGCGCGGGTTGCGTCGATTCCGTTCCACGGGTGTCCAGCCGCAGGAGGTCCGCGGCGCGCGCCTTCATGTAGGTCAGGCGCGCCATTTTCTCGTCGCCGTTGCACTCGACGAGCGCCATCGCCCACAGTCCGCTGTCGAAGGACTTCGTCTCCACTTCCTTCATCGCCTGGGCGAAGGCCTTGCGCACGCGCGGATCGCCCGCCGATTTCATGATGCCGCCTGGCGCGGAAAGCTCGGTCTTCTTGGAGACCTCATTGTCCGCGACCGGTGCCGGAGCAAGCGGGGTGGGGCGAGCGCCCAGCGCGTCGGCGCGTGCTTGCGCAACGAGGGCCGCCTCCCGATCGCTCATGCCATCGCGCCCTCGCGCGCTGCGCAAGGCATTGGCGCCTCCCGCTCCCGCGCTCCGCACCTTCCGGCTGATGTAGTAGATGACGTAAGCGAGCGCGGCAACCGCCACCAGCCAGCCCATGTTCCCGAGCCAAGTGGTCATCGTTCGTTCGCCACCCCGTGCGGCACATGCCCGCTCGGCACGTGCTGCGCCGCCGACTGCACGTGGCGGGTCTGGTCGTCGAAGTAGAAGTCGGGCTCGAACTCGCGCAGGAACGGCCCCTTGGGCAGGCCGCCCAAGAACATCGCCTCGTCGACGTGGATGTTCCAGTCCATGAGCGTGCGTACCGCGCGCTCGTGCGCGGGTGCGCTGCGCGCGGTGACGAGTGCGGTGCGCAGGCGCATCGGCACCTTGTCACGGTCGTCCGCCTGCTGCAGCCGGTGCAGCGCTTCCAGCAGCGGCTTGAACGGCCCCGGCGGCAGCGGGCGCTGTGCGTGATGCGCCTCGTGCGACTGGAATGCAGTGAGGCCGCCCTCGCGATACACCCGCTCCGCTTCGTCGGCGAAGAGCACCGCGTCGCCGTCGAAGGCGATGCGCACCTCGTCTGGATGCGTGTCGTGCTCCGTTGTACTCGCGTAGACCACCGCCGCGGGAAAGCGCTCGTTCAACGCCTCGCGCACGTCGTCGGGGTTGGCGGACAGGAACAGATTGGCGTTGAGCGGTCGCAAGTATGCCCACGGACTGCGGCCGCGCGTGAACACCGCGCGCTCGATCGAAAGTGCGTTGCCTTCGACCGACTTCATCACGCGCAGTCCCGACACCGGATCGTTGCGCGACAGGATCACGACCTCGACGCGCTTCACGCCGTCGGCGTTGAAGCCCAGGAGCTTCTTGACCAGCCGGAACGCGATGCCGGGCTTGGCGAGCTGTTCGAGCCGCGCGAGCTGCAGCTCGATGTACGGACGG
The DNA here is from genome assembly GCA_020845855.1 of Burkholderiales bacterium. Lineage (GTDB taxonomy): Bacteria > Pseudomonadota > Gammaproteobacteria > Burkholderiales > Casimicrobiaceae > VBCG01. The sequence goes on along the minus strand of JADLEZ010000190.1, from coordinate 219 downwards.
TCGTCGCTCGCGTCGAAGAGCGCGTTCTCCTCCTCGAAGTCGAACAACGCGCGCGAGCTGATCGCGACGACGAGTTGTTCTTGCGAAGGGGACATCCCGCCAGTATAGGCGCTTAGGCGGACGCGAGCTCCTGCAGCGCCGCGGCGATCTCGCCCACCGCCCACGCGAGGTCCTTGCGCGCGATGACGAGCGGCGGCGCGATGCGCACCACCGTGCCGT
>JADLEZ010000189.1 GCA_020845855.1 Burkholderiales bacterium | reverse complement strand
GATGACCGGGATCGAAACCGCGCTGTGGGACCTGCGCGGCAGGGTCGAAGGCAAGAGCGTGTGCGAGCTCCTGGGCGGCACGCCGCGGCGGCTGCGCGCGTATGCGTCCTCGATGCGGCGCGACATCGCTCCGCGCGACGAAGCCGCGCGCTTCGCCGCACTGCGCGACCGCCACGGCTTCGACGCCTTCAAGTTCCGCGTCGGGGCGGAGTACGGCCACGACGTCGACGAATGGCCGGGGCGCACCGAGGAGATCGTGCCCGCCGTCCGCGGTGCGCTCGGCGGCGACACCCACCTGCTGGTGGATGCCAACAGCGCCTACTCGGCCCGCCGCGCCATCGAGGTCGGGCACCTGCTGCAGGACCACGGCATCGAGCACTACGAGGAGCCGTGCCCCTACTGGGAAATCGAGGACACGAAGGCCGTGCGCGAGGCGCTGGACCTCGACGTCACCGGCGGCGAGCAGGATTGCTACCTGCCGATGTGGAAGCACATCATCGCCGCCCGCGCGGTCGACGTCGTCCAGCCCGACGTCTGCTACATGGGCGGCATCGTGCGCACGCTGCGCGTGGCCGCGATGGCGCAGGCCGCGGGGATCCCGTGCACGCCGCACAGCGCGAACCTGTCGATGGTCACGCTGTTCACCATGCACCTCCTGGGAGCCATCGCCAATCCCGGCAAGTATCTCGAGCTCTCGATCGAGGGCGCCGACTACTATCCGTGGCAGCAGGGGCTGTTCGTGCGCTCGCCGTACGAGGTCGTCGACGGTCACGTGACCATCCCCAGCGACCCGGGCTGGGGGGTGGAGATCGATCCCGCGTGGCTCGCCCGTGCGTCGTACCGCGCGAGCGAGCCCGCCTGACGCCTAAACTAAAGCGGACTGCCGCTACGTTCAGAATGGCTCTTTTCACCCGACCAATTCGCGCCCACACTGCAACGCTGCCGGGCGCCCGCCCCGTAAGGAGGAAACCATGTCGATTGCCCGCTTCTTCACCGCTTGCCTGACCGCCGCGCTTGCCGTCGCGCTCACCCCCGCCCACGCGCAGGAGGTCACGGTCACCTCGTTCGGCGGGTCGTACCAGGACGGACAGAGCAAGGCCGTCTTCCAGCCCGCCGCCAAGGCGCTGGGCATGAAGGTGAAGGAAGAGACCTACACGGGCATCGGTGACCTTCGCCTCAAGATGAAGGCCGGCGCCAATACCTGGGACATCGTGGCCAGCGGCTCGGGCAGCGCGGCGCGCGCGGGCGCCGAGGGCCTGCTCGAGAAGCTCGACTACAAGGTGATCGACGTGTCGAGCTTCCTGCCCGGCTTCGCGGGCGAGTACTGTGTCGGCGGCGACGTGTTCTCGACGGTGCTCGCGTGGAATACCAAGACCTACGGCGACAAGGGCCCGCAGAGCTGGGCCGACTTCTGGGACGTGAAGAAATTCCCCGGCAAGCGCGCGTACCGCAAGGGTGTCGCCGGCGCGCTGGAGCCCGCGTTGATGGCCGACGGCGTGCCGCCGGGCAAGGTCTACGAAGTGCTGTCGCAGCCGGGCGGCATCGAGCGCGCCATCAAGAAGATCAAGGAGCTCAAGCCGCACATCGCGGTGTGGTGGACCTCGGGCGCGCAGCACGCGCAGCTCATGAAGGACGGCGAGGTCGACATGACCACCGGCTGGAACGGGCGCTTCGACGTGGTGGCGAAGGACGGCGGCAAGGTCGCCTACACCTACAACCAGGGCCTGCTCGACTACGACTGCTTCGCCATTCCCAAGGACGCGCCGCACAAGGCCGCGGCCATGCGGCTTTTGGCCGAGATGAGCAAGCCGCAGTACCAGGCCGAGTTCACGAAGTACATCACGTACGGGCCGACCAACAAGAAGGCCTACGACCTCGGGGTGATCGACGCGGCGTACGCGAAGCGGCTCCCGTCGTCGCCGGAGAACGCCGCGAAGCAGGTCCCAATCGACCTCGCCTGGTACATCAAGAACGAGGCGCGCGCCGCGGAGCTGTACAACAACATGCTGACGGAGTAGCGCACGGCAACCGCCGCGCGGACGTGAGATGAGCGCCGCCGGGCAGTCCCAAGGCGCTCGGCTCCCTGGGGGTAGGCGGCGCGAAGCGCCACTTCGGGGGGAACACACGAGCGCGACCGCCATTCCCATTGCCGTCCGCGGCGTCACCAAGACCTACGGCAAGGTCGCCGCGCTCGACGCGGTCGACCTTACCGTCGAAAGCGGGGAGTTCCTGACGCTGCTCGGGCCGTCCGGCTCGGGCAAGACGACGCTCTTGATGGTGCTCGCGGGCTTCATCCGTCCCGACTCGGGCAGTGTACGCTTCGGCGAGCGGGAAGTCGTGCGGCTCGCCCCGCACAAGCGCGACGTCGGCATGGTGTTCCAGAACTACGCGCTGTTCCCGCACCTCGACGTCGCCGCCAACATCGCGTTCCCGCTGAAGCTGCGTCGCGTCCCCGCGGCCGAGGCCGCGCGGCGGGTGGAGGCGGCGCTCGAGATGGTGAAGCTCGGCGGCTACGGCACGCGCCGCGTGCACGAGCTCTCGGGCGGGCAGCGGCAGCGCGTGGCGCTCGCCCGCGCGATCGTGTTCGAGCCGCGCATCGTGCTGATGGACGAGCCGCTGTCCGCACTCGACAAGCAGCTGCGCGAGCTGATGCAGATCGAGCTGCGCCAGCTCCACGACAAGCTCGGCACGACCACGATCTACGTCACGCACGACCAGCGCGAGGCGCTGACCATGTCCGATCGGGTGGCGGTCATTTCCGGCGGCCGCGTGGCGCAGATCGACGCGCCGCGCGCGATCTACGACCAGCCGGCCAATCGCTTCGTCGCCGAGTTCATCGGCGAATCGACGTTCCTCGACGTCGAGGTGCGTAACGGCGCGCTGCATTGCGCCGGCGTGCCGCTGCACGTCACCGACGCGCAGGGCGCCCAGGGCTGCGTGCTCATGCTGCGTCCCGAGCGCGTGCGCATCGGCGACGCGGCGCCGGGCGACGGCCACAACGTGCTGCACGCGCGCGTCGTCAACGTCGTCTACCAGGGCGACACGTACCTCGTGCAGGCGCAGCTCGCCGACGGCAGCCGGATCAGCGCGCGCGGCATCGCCAGCGGGTCCGCGCTCGACCGCATGCCGGCGGCGGGCGAGACGGCCGCGTTCGCCTTCGCGGCGCGCGATGCGGTGCTGGTGAAAAGATGAACGGGCCCGAGCTTCGCCGCGATGCGCTGCGCGAGCGCCTGGCCCTGCTCGGCCTCACCGGCCCGGCGGTGCTGCTCGTGCTGGTGATCATGGCGATTCCGGTGCTGTGGCTGTTCGGGCTCAGCCTTGTCGCCGACGACGGCAGCTGGACCCTCGCGCACTACCGGCGCCTGGTCGAGCAGCCTTCGTACGCGCGCATCTTCGCGGCCACGTTCAAGGTCAGCATCATCACCACCGCGATCTGCGTGCTGGCCGGCTATCCGCTCGCTTACGCGCTGTCCCAGATGCCGCGCCGCGCGGCGAACCTGTGTCTCATCGCGGTGATGCTGCCGTTCTGGACCTCGATCCTGGTGCGCACCTACGCGTGGCTCGTGCTCCTGCAGCGGCAGGGCCTGGTCAACAAGTGGGGGATGCAGCTCGGGCTCTGGGACGAGCCGCTCGCCCTCGTGCACAACCTCTCGGGCACGCTGGTCGGCATGGTGCACATCATGCTCCCGTTCCTGGTGCTGCCGGCGCTCGGGGCGATGCGCGCGATCGACGCCGACTACGTCAAGGCCGCGGCCAACCTCGGCGCGAGCCCGACCCAGGCGTTCTGGCGGGTGTTCTTTCCGCTCTCGCTGCCGGGGCTTCTCGCCGGAGCGCTCATCGTGTTCATCATCTGCCTCGGCTTCTACGTCACCCCGGCGATCCTCGGCGGCGGCAAGGTGATCCTGGTGTCCAACCAGATCGCGAGCGACATCGAGCTCTTTTTCAACTGGGGTGCGGCGAGCGCGCTCGGCGTGGTGCTGCTGGTGCTCACCCTGGCGCTGCTCGGCGTGGCGTCGCGCCTTACGCGCCTCGACACGGCCGTGGGCAGGTAGCCGATGAGCTGGCTCGACCGCCCCGCATCGCCCACGCAGATCACCCATCGCGGGCGGCTGTGGCTGTACATGGTCGCCGCGCTCGCGCTCGCGTTCCTCGCGCTGCCCACGCTGATCGTCGTCCCCATGTCGTTCTCCGGGGCGCAGTATCTCGAGTTCCCGCCGCGCGAGTGGTCGCTGCGCTGGTACGCGAGCTACTTCGAGTCGCGCTCGTGGATGCAGGCGACCGCGACCTCGTTCAAGGCTGCCGCGCTGACCGCGCTGGTGGCCACCCCGCTCGGCACGCTCGCCGCCTACGGCCTCGCCGCGTCGCGCTTCCGCTGGACGCGCGCTGTCCACGTGCTGCTCATCACGCCGATGATCGTGCCCGTCATCCTG
>JADLEZ010000188.1 GCA_020845855.1 Burkholderiales bacterium | reverse complement strand
GGCGGCTGCGTGAATCGGCAACGACGACGTTGTAGAAGGGGCGCTTCTTGGCGCCGCCGCGGGCGAGGCGGATCACGACCATGTTGAAGTATCCGGTGGAAATCGGAAAAAGACGTTGATTATACGATGAAAAGCTAAAAACGGGCAAGGTTGGCGCCCGCCCTTGAGGCATCCCAGCACGCGCACGAGCCCATGGAAATCAACGAGTTGGAGCTGTGCCCGCGACGCGAGTCAGCTCATGAATCCCAGGTTCGTGTTCCCGAACGCGCCGATGTTCGGAAAGATGTAGGGCAGATCGCCTTCCTGGATGCCTAACCACCGCGCGAGCGTCGCACCGTACTGCTCGAGCGACGTGGTCGGGATCCACCGGCCATCACCGCCGAGGTCATCGGGCCCGTTGAGCGCCTGGACGGGCAACTTGCCGTAGAACTCGCCACCCCTGACCGCGCCTCCCACCACGAACGCATAGTTGCCCCAGCCATGGTCGGTCCCCTTGTTCGCCGCCGGTCTCCACGCGCGTCCGAACTCGGAGGTCGTGAACGCGGTCACCTTGTCGGCGAGCCCCAGCGCAGCCATCGCGTCCGTGAACGCGCCGAGCGCCCGAGAGAGCTCGAACAACAGTCTGCCCTGGTCCTTGATCTGGTCGCCGTGCGTGTCGTACGACGATTGCTGGACGTAGAAGACCTGCCGGCGGCGCCCGACTTGCTCTCGGCCCTCGATCAGCTGGGCAACGCTGCGCAGCTGCTTCGCGATGCTCGATCCCTGGTTGGCGAAATGCGGCACGACGACCGATGCAGGATTGGTGACGATGGGCACGATGACCGACGAGGCCGACAACCCGTCCCGCGCGTACGCCTGTGCGACAACCTCGTAGATGTTGCCGCGCTGCTGCGCGAGGATCTCCCGCAGCGCCGCATCGCGCAGCGCGTCGTACTGCAAATTACCCGGCGCCGTATATCCGATGTCGAAAAACGCCTCCTCGGGAATGGCGAGCGGCAGGGACGTACGCCCTGCGGTGAAGGTAGTGCCGCCACGTACCGTGACGAGCGCCGGGAATAGCTGACCGGGTGTCGCGGCGTCGAGCCGGTCGGCGATCCGCCCTCCCCATCCCGTGCGCTCGTTGAGCTTGTAGTCGAGCGACTGCGTGCCGAGCTGCTGGTCCGAATGGGAGAACAGGTTCGCCGGCCGCGGCTGGCTACCGGTCTCCAGCGCAACCCGGGTCGAAGGCTGAGCGAGCGGTCCCATGTTGGCGACGACGGCCAACCGCTTCGTGTCGAAGAGATCGCGCAGCGGCCCGCACGAAGGGTGGAAGCCGAATGGCGTCGGCATGTTGGTGGGCTGAATCGGAAGCAATGCCGATTGCCCGATGTTGATGCCCGAAGCCGGCGGCCGCACGGCGGAGTACGCCGCATACCCGGCCGTGTCGAAGCGGATCAGCGTGTTCTCCCCGTCGTTGCCGCCCAACAAGTCGACGCAGACGAGCGCCTTGTAGTCGGAAGCGGACTGCGCGAGCGCGAAGTTGCGTTCGATCGCGCCGAGCAATCCGCAGGCAGCAGCCGCCTTGAGCAGGCGGCGGCGCTGCAGCGAAGACAGTCCGGCAGTCGCACTCACTTTTGCACCTGGTAGTCGATGGAGCTCAGTACGAGGTCGATGGCCAGCCGTGCCCGGCGCAACGGGTCGGAGGCCGGTATCTTTCCGATCGCGATCTCGAGTGTGCTGCGCATCTGGGACCACATCGCTCCGTGCAGGAAGAGTCGGTTCAGACGCTCGATCAGCACGGGCGGGTCGGCAGCATTCGCGAGAAATGCCGCGAGCGTCGGGCTCTTGGTGCCCGTGGCATTCGCGATGTACGGACGCGGGCCGAAGGGATCGAAGATCGAGGGCGGCGGGGGCGGCCGATCGTCGTACCAAAGCAGCACGGAAAGAGTATTCGCGCGGTTGGCGAACTCCACCGAGCCGAAGATTCCGAACTCGGGGGCCGGAATGCTGCTGCCGGCGAGGGTGTAGTCGGCGGGGTAGTAGCCGAACACCGTGGGCGGCGCGAACAGGAATTGGTTGCTGCCGTAACCGAAGTCGTGCGGCTGCACGCCGTCCGTCGCGATATCGAGCGCACGCAACATAGCCGTCATGAACAGCACGGGCTCGCGCATGCGGCCATACTCCTGATCGATCTTGCGCGCGCCCCGCGCTTCCGGATCGAGCAGGATCGCCCGCGTGACCGCGCCGAGGTCGCCGCGCACGCCCTTGCCGTTGTCCTTGAAGACCGCGACGGCACGCGCAACATAGCCCGGGCTCGGCGAACTGGTCACGGTCTTCTGAATGAGCTGCTTGACGATGAACGGCGGCGTGTTGGGATGGTTGACCAGCATGGCGATCGCCGCATTGACTTCGGCGGGCGCGCTACCGCCGGCGACCAGGGTGAGCCTGCCGCCAAGGAGAGTCTTCGCCCCCTTGTCGTGGAACTTCTCGAAAGGCTCCATGTCGCCAGCGTAGTTGAAGCCTTCGGGAACGTAGAACTGCGGTGCGTTTCCCGGCAAGGTCGGATACGAATATCCGGTAAGGATGCGCGCCATCGTCTCGATGTCGGACTGGCTGTAAGTCGGCACGAACTGCTGCTGCCCATCGAGCCTCGGAGTGCCATCCTCCTCGAGCACGTTGGGGCCGATCGAGAACAACTGCATGAGCTCGCGTGCGTAATTCTCGTTGGGCTTGATGCCGTCGTGCTCGGGAATATTGTTGACCCAGGTCTGGAACTGCCCGAGCTGCGGCGACAGTGAATATCGCTTGAGCAGGTTCTCGAACGTGCCGAAAGCGTGATCGCGAAAGCGCTGGTGGAATTCGGCCGTGCCATAGGTCGAAGCCACCGCGGCCACGAAGATCTGGTGCCAGACGTGGGCCATGCGCACGCGCACCTGGTCGGGGGCGCTGCGCGACTGCCGGAAGAACTCGTACGCCACCGGCTTGAGGCTCATCTTGTTCGTGTAGCAGAACTTTTCCGGCGTAACCGGGGGCGTGACATCGTCGATGCACGGAACTCCCATCGGCGGATAGAAGTACGCGTGTTGCGTGTACCTCGTCACGTTCATCGGGATCTGCTCGTCGAGGTACTTCTCGATCCCCTTCGCCTTGACCTCCGCCACCAGCGCCTCCGTCGGCCCCAGCGTGGCCTGCTCCAGGAAACGCACCACGTCCGCTTCGCGTTCTTCGTCCGTCACCGGCGCGCACATCACGATGCCTTCCAGCACGTCGCCGCGGCGCTTGGGCATGCGCACGTGCGCGGTCAGGTCGACCGTGAAGCGGTGGTTGGCGTCGGCGATCTGGTCGGAGTAGTAGCTCCGATACACCGGCCAGTTGGCGCCGCAGTCGCCATTGCTCGGCAGCGGGATGTAGAACGCCACCTCCTCGAACGTCCACGCCGGCAGCGTGCGCACCTTGTCGCACTCGGCCGTGTCGGCGGTGTAGAAGTGCGAGTCGGGCCCCCTGCCCGGGGTGCCGAAGAAGCGGCAGACGGCAGCGAGACCCTCAGCGGGCTCGGTGAACACGGTGAACTGGCCGCCGGTACGGCTCCAGCCCTTGACCGTAGTGCCGGCGTCGAGCATCGCCGCCTCGGCCGGGTTGGCGGTGAGGAAGTAGTGGTTGTTCTTCGGGTTGTAGAACTCGACCGCGGTGCCGAGACCGGCGTGCGCGCCCGTGACCGCGAGCATGCCTGCCGCGAAGCAGCCGATCCCTGCGCGTGCCCTCCCCATGGAACCTCCCCCGGACGCCGGCGAGGGCGAATAGTGGCAGCGGCGTCGAGCGTTGGCAACAGGAAAGTCGCCCGGGAGCCGGGGACCGGCAGCACTACCGCATCCCGGGCAGCATCCCCTTCATCCCGCGCATCATCTTCGTGAAGTTGCCCTTCGCCACCATCTTCATCATCTTCTGCGTCTGCTCGAACTGGTTCAAAAGCTGGTTGACTTCCTGCACCGTGACCCCCGCGCCGGCGGCGATACGCCGCTTGCGCGACGCCTTGAGGATCTCCGGCTTCGCGCGCTCCTGCGGCGTCATCGAGTCGATGATGCCCTCGATGCGGCCGATCCGCCGCTCGTCGACGGTCGTCTGCTGCGCGGCGCGCGCGAACTCCGCCGGCAGCTTGTCGACGAGCCCGGCGAGACCGCCCATCTTGCGCATCTGACCGATCTGCGCCTTGAAGTCGGATAGATCGAAGCCCTTGCCGGTCTTGACCTTCTTCGCGAGCTTCTTCGCCTCCTCGAGGTCGACGTTCTTCTGCGCCTCCTCGATCAGCGTGAGCACGTCGCCCATGCCGAGGATGCGCGAGGCCATGCGCTCGGGATGGAACACTTCGAGTCCGTTGATCTTCTCGGCGACCCCGGCGAACTTGATCGGCGCGCCGGTGACGTGCCGCACCGACAGCGCGGCGCCGCCGCGCGCGTCGCCGTCGAGCTTGGTAAGCACCACGCCGGTCAGCGGCAATGCGTCGCGAAACGCCTTCGCGGTGTTGACCGCGTCCTGGCCCTGCATGGCGTCGACCACGAACAGCGTCTCGATCGGCCGCACCGCCGCGTGCAGCGCCGCGATCTCCTGCATCATCGCCTCGTCCACGCCGAGGCGGCCCGCGGTGTCGACGATCAACACGTCGTGATAGTGCTTGCGCGCCCAATCGAGCGCGTTGTGCGCGATCGCGACCGGCTGCTGGTCCTTGGACGACGGGAAGAAGTCGGCGCCCACCTGCAATGCGAGCAGACGCAGCTGCTCGATGGCGGCGGGACGATAGACGTCCGCCGACGTGAGCAGCACCTTCTTCTTCTGCTCCTCCTTCAAAAGGCGCGCGAGCTTGCCGGCGGTCGTGGTCTTGCCCGCGCCCTGCAATCCCGCCAGCAGCACCACCGCGGGCGGCTGGGTGGCGAGCGACAACGGTGCGGCGGCGCCGCCCATGAGCGCGGTGAGCTCGCGGTGCACCACACCGATAAGCGCCTGGCCCGGCGTGAGCGAGCCGACCACTTCCTCGCCGATGGCCTTGGCCTTGATGCCGGCGATGAACTCGCGCACGACCGGCAGCGCGACGTCGGCCTCGAGCAGGGCGAGGCGCACCTCGCGCAGGGCGTCGGCGATGTTCTCGTCGGTCAGGCGCGCCTGTCCGCGCAACTCCTTCACGACCTTCGACAGGCGTTGGGTCAGGTTTTCGAGCATGGCTAAGACGTCGGGAGGCTAAGGCGCATCGGGTACACTTGGCTTCGCGCGCCGCTTACGCCGGTCAGAAGGGCGCCGACAAGGCAATCCGTGAGTTTACTGTACGTCGCCGTCGCCGCCCTGTACGGCCTTGCCGCCTGGCTGCGCGGCCGCGCCGTTCCCGTACACGCGCTGGTCGGCGTCGCGCTCGTCCTCCACGCGGTCACCCTCGTGCGCACCGTGGCCACGGCCGATGGCCTCGATCTTTCCTTTGCCCATGCCCTGTCGCTGGTGGCGTGGCTCACCGTGCTGGTGACGATGCTATCCGGGCTCCTGCGCAAGCTGCCGGCGGTAGGCAGCGTCATCCTGCCGGTGGCCGCGCTGTGCGCGCTGGCGCCGCTCCTGGGCGGGTCGCCGCACAGGTTCGCCTACACAGGCGACGTGTGGGCGTCGGTGCACATCGCGGTGGCGCTGGTCGCATATGCATTGTTCGTGGTCGCCGCGTTGCAGGCGCTCCTGCTCGCGGGTTTCGAACGGCGCCTGCACCGCGGCGTGGCGCGGCCCGCGGACGGCCCGCTGCCTCTGCTGACCCTCGAGCGATTCCTGTTCCGGTTGGTGATCGCGGGCTTCGTTCTGCTCACGCTCACGCTCGCGAGCGGGCTCGTGTTCTCCGAGCACGTGTTCGGCCGCGCGGTCACCTTCACCCACAAGAACGTCTTTTCGGTGCTCGGGTGGGCCGCGTTCGCCGTGCTCGTGTTCGGGCGCTGGCGCTACGGCTGGCGCGGCCGGCGCGCGCTGTACTGGATCGTCGGCGGCACCGCGCTCCTGCTGCTCGGTTACTTGGGCAGCAAGTTCGTGGCGCAGGTGCTGCTCGGGCGCTAG
>JADLEZ010000187.1 GCA_020845855.1 Burkholderiales bacterium | reverse complement strand
GTGGGTTCGGTGGTCATCACCGACGCCGAGCGCGGCTCGCCCTCGAGCGACATCTCGCCCACGTACTCGCCCGCGTCGCAGAAGTTGATGACCACTTCGCGCCCGGCCGCATTGCTCGCGTAGATCTTCACCCGCCCGGACAGGATGATGTACAGGGAATCGCCGACGTCGCCCTCGGCGATCAGCACCGTGTTCTTGGCGAACGAGCGCACCACGCCCGAGGCGGCGATCGCGCGCAGCACCTCGTCGTGCAGGGGGTTCCGGGGTTCGGGGGCGGGGTCCGTCACGGGCGATGCCAGGAGCCTGTCGGCCGCATGCTAGCACGGCCGCACCGGCGAGCTACTTGTACACGCGCACGTCGTCGATCACCTTGCCGTCGTTCGGGAGCTCTCCTGGGAGCTTGAAGGCGACCTCGCCGCGCAGCTTGGTGACGTCGCGAATCGACGCCACGATGGCCTCGGCGTGCGAGGAGGCGTTGCCGGCAACCTCGACGTGCAGCGTCATGCGGTCGTTGCCCTCGGGATTGTCGACGACCAGACGCGCGCGCCCGACCTCCGGATGTCGCTTCACGATCGCCGCGACCTGCGCCGGGTGCACGAACATGCCCTTGACCTTGGTGGTCTGGTCGGCGCGGCCCATCCAGCCCTTGATGCGCATGTTGGTGCGTCCGCAGGGTGAGATACCGGGCAGGAGTGCGGACAGGTCGCCGGTGCCGAAGCGGATCATGGGGTAGTCGGCGTTGACGAGCGACGTCACCACGACCTCGCCGACCTCGCCCGCCGCCACGGGGTCGCCGGTGCCCGGCCGCACGATCTCGACCAGCACGCCCTCGTCGATCACGAGGCCCTCGCGCGCCGTCGTTTCATACGCGATGCAACCCAGGTCGGCGGTGGCGTACGCCTGGAATCCCGCAATCCCGCGTGCGAGGAAGGCGTCGCGCAAGCTGGGCGGGAACGGCTCGGCGGAGACCATGGCCTTGGTCAACGTCGGCAGCGCCACCCCCTGCTCGTCGGCCTTCTCCAGGATGATCTTCAGGAACGACGGCGTGCCGACGTAGCCGTTGGCGCCGAGGTCCGCGATCGCGCGAACCTGCAGCTCGGTCTGGCCGGTGCCACCGGGGAACACCGTACAACCGAGGGCGTGGGCCGCGGTCTCGGCCATCGAGCCCGCCGGCGTCAGGTGGTACGCAAAGCAGTTATGGATCAGGTCGCCCGCGCGAAAGCCGGACGCGTACAGGGCGCGCGCGAGCCGCCAGTAGTCCGGCCGCTTCCCTTCCGGCTCGTACAGCGGGCCCGGGCTCTGGAACACGCGCCGGATCTCGCCCCAGCGGGTGGCCGCGAGGCCGCCGAACGGCGGGCTCGCTTTCTGCAATTCGGCCAGCTCGGACTTGCGCGTGACCGGCAGGTGCGCGCGATCGGCGCGAGATTTCACACTCGCGGGATCTACGGCCTCGAGCCGTTGCGCGAACGCGGGCGCGCGTGCCTTGGCGTGCGCGATCTGGCTGCGGATCGCGGCAAACGCGTCACGCTCGCGCTGCTCGGGATCGCGCCTTTCCAGGAGGTCGAAATGCACGCTCACTGCGCGCATCCCTCACCCCGGCCCTCTCCCGCACGCGGGAGAGGGAGGAGCGAGCGTGGGGGCCGTCGTCACGACAGCCACCGCTTGCGGCGGCGATAGTGCTTCACGTCGCGGAAGCTCTTGCGCCCCGCCGTCGACAGCCCGAGGTAGAACTCCTTCACGTCCTCGTTCGCGCCGAGCGCCTTGGCCTCGCCGTCCATCACCACGCGGCCGTTTTCGAGGATGTAGCCGTAGTTCGCGTAGCGCAGCGCGACCATGGTGTTCTGCTCGGCCAGGAGGAACGACACCCGCTCCTTGGCGTTGAGATCCTGCACGATCTCGAAGATCTCCTCGACGATCTGCGGTGCGAGGCCCATCGACGGCTCGTCCAGCAGGATCATGGACGGGGCCGCCATCAGCGCACGGCCCACCGCGGTCATTTGCTGCTCGCCGCCCGACGTGTACCCCGACTGGCTCGAGCGCCGCTGCTTCAGGCGCGGAAAATAGTGATACACGCGCTCCAGCGCCGCCGCGATGTCGGCACGCGATCCCTTGCGCGTGAACGCGCCGGTCAAGAGGTTCTCCTCGACCGTGAGGTGCGCGAAGCAGTGCCGGCCCTCCATCACCTGGCACACGCCCATGCGCACGAGATCGTTGGTGGTGAGCTTGTCCACCCGCTTGCCCTTGAATTCGATGGTCCCCTTGGTCACGTCGCCGCGCTCGGCCTTGAGCAGGTTCGAGATCGCCTTGAGCGTGGTGCTCTTGCCCGCGCCGTTCGCGCCCAGGAGCGCGACGATGCCGCCCTCGGGGACCTCGAGCGACACGCCCTTCAGAACCAGAATGACGTGGTCGTAGATCACCTCGATATTATTGATCGAGAGGATGTTTTCCGTTTCTGTGGCTGGCGCGGTCGCGGACATCGTTTGAATCCTGGAGAAAGAAACCCCCGCCCTTCGTTCGCGAAGGGCGGGGATCGTTAGCGTGGATCAGG
>JADLEZ010000186.1 GCA_020845855.1 Burkholderiales bacterium | reverse complement strand
TGATTCTCGGGCTCCCCGCTTCGCCATGCGACTCCAGCCGGCGTGCGTCCTGCGGATCGACGCCCACCACCATCGCGAAGTTGTGGCCTTCGGTGGGCGTCATCGCGAGCAGGTACGGCTCGACTCTTGCCACGTGTTGGACGCCTTTGACTTTCTCGAGGGCCGCCTGGGGAAGGATGTCGTCGTTACCCACCATGTTGATATGGCCCATCGAGCCGCGCGCCCGCAACTGCAGCGTGTTGTTGACGTTCTGCCTCAGCGTGTCCGTTTGGCGTTGAACGGCATCGCCGATCGACTGCATGACGAGCAGCACGAAGAATGGCGCGCCGATGAGCAGCGCCACGAGCACCAGGCGCAGCTTGCTGCGCCACAAGTTGCGCGCGCCGAGACGCAGCATCGTCATGCCATCCTCCGCATGGCCTCGACGGGACTCAGCCGCACGCCGTGGGTCACCGGATACAGGCTGCCGAGCGCGGCGAAGATCACCGCCCCGGCCAGAATCAGCAGGACCACGTCACCGTCGAAAGCAATCGGGACGCCGAGCATCCTGCCTAGCAGCGGCGCAAAGCCCAACGCGAGCACGAGCGCCCCGGCGGCGCCGATGCCGCTCATCGCGAACGCTTCGGAGAGGAACTGAACCACGACTTCGCGGTTCGAGGCCCCGATCGCCTTGAGCGTACCGATCTCGCGAATCCTCTCGCGCGTGCTCAAGACCATGACGAAGACGGTGAGCACGGCGCCGATCGCGAACAGAAGCATTGCGGCATAGGCGCTTGCCACGGCGAGCGTTCCCAGCGTCGTGCGAGCGGTGGAGACGGCCTCGGGCGTCGTTACCACGTCGGCTTCGGGAATTCTCCTCAAATCGGCGGCGACGCGCTCGACGTTTGCCACATTGTCGACGGTGACGAAAATCTTGGAGAGCTTCTTCCCGGGATCGAACGTCGAGCGAAAGGCGTTGATCGGGACAAAGACATGGTTGTCGCCGAAATCGTTGCCGGTGGTGTAGATGCCGAGCACCTTGAACCGTCTTCCATCGAGCACGATCCGGCTTTCGGCAAGCGCGGGAGCGGAGGCGCTGGAGAGGCCGATTCGCTGCTCGGCGTACAGACGCCCGACAATCGCCACCTCGCTATTCGCATCCTGAGCCGCGAGATTGCGGCCGGCGACGATGCGCGCGTTCTCGTAATCGACTTCGCCAATCGCACGAAGCGCGGCGCCGGGATGCAGGCCGATCACCATGGCGTACGCGTTTTTCTTCGACGGATCGACCTGCGGCTGGTAGACGTATTCGTCCACGCGTGCGAGATGCGCGGCATTGGGTATGCGCTTTGCCGCATCCAATGTATCGGTGGAGAAATGCTCCTCTCCGATGGGCTTGTCGCCGCCGAAGCCGCCGGTGCCAAAGGCGCCCGCCTCGCGCAGCTCGATCAGCGTACGCACCCGCGCCTCCATGCCGGCGATCTGTTGCCGGCTCGTGATCGTCGCCTGCACCATCAGGGCAAGAAGGCCGGTAACGAGTGACAACAGAGTAATCACTACGACCGCTCTGGCCTTGCTTCTGAAAGGGTTGACGAAGCCGCGGCCGATGGCGCTCATGGAGCCGGACTGTAAACCTTGGAGCCTGGTCCAAGGTCAAGCGTTTGCCAGGCAGCTGCACGCGAGGCGCCCGCAGCGGGTCAGTCCGCGTGCTTGACACTCTCCAGATAGCGGATCCAGTGCTCGGGAAAGTCGTGGGCCCGCGCGCCGTCGCGCAACAGCGTGAGGTAACGAAGCGAAGGATTGCCGTCGTTCTCGTTGCCGTCGGCAATGTAGCTAACGATCTTCAACGGACGACCCGCGATATCTTCGGCGGTCGTCCACAAGCTGCCGGTAGCGCCGCCCGGGAACGCCTTCGGTGGAATCGAGATGGACCAGATCGCGGCGCGTGATTCGATACAGCACGCCCCAAACCTCGGCTTGGGGATCGATGCAGAGATTCGCAGGCGCCGCCTTTCCCTTGGGGCGTCCTTCCAGGTTGAAGCGCAGCCGGCAGCCGCGCACCCGGCCAGGGCGCCACTCGAGCGGACGCATGCCCCGCCGCTCGCGAAACCCGCTGTCATGCATGTTCGCCCCGTACGCGAAGTACCATACTTCTTCCCCGGGCGGGCCGACGAGCCGGATGCCGTGGAGCCGGTAGTAGCACCACGAGAGCATCCAGGACTTGGCGATCAGGCGGCGCAAGCGCCTCCACCAGTTCATCGCAGCCGTCGCACCAACAGGAACTGCAGCATCGCGGCCGCGGCGCTCAATGCGAAGACCGCCGCGAACGATTGCGCTTGCGCGATAGCGCCACCGGCCCAGGGCAGCATGGCGGCAGGCGCCGCGAGCGCATTGAAGTAGCCGCTGTAGGCCGGGCGCCGGTCGTTCGGCGAAATCTCCATCAGGTAGCCGAGATACGCGATCGTGCCGCCGTTGCCCACGGCGCCCAGAAGCACGAACACCAGCGCGAAGTAAGGCAGCGCCATCGTGGCCCACCGCCCGTCGCTCGCGATCCACCCGAGCGTGAGAACCGGTGCGACGACGCCGGCCGCAGAGACGATCTCCAGCAACTCTCGCTTGCCGCGCCGGTCGCCCCACCAGCCCCAGACAGGATTCGACGCCAATGCGCCGGCTGTCTGCGCACCGAGCAGGAAAGCGATGTCCGCCTCCGAGCGCTGCATCTGCAGGACGTAGAACGGCAGCGCGATCGCAGCGGTGCCGCCGAGCCACTGCGCGAAAAGGAACAGCCGGAAGCGTCGATCGTGGACGATGACATCGCCGGCTCCGCGGAGAAATTTCGCGAAGCCCACGTCAATCGAAGCTTCTCCCGGGGCTCGCGGCTCGCGCGCCGAGACAAAGAACAGCGCCGATGCGAGGAGCAAGGCGGCGCCGAGCATCAGCAGCGCCGCATAGCCAACGGGAAACGCAAGCGCTTGCAGCATCCGGTGCGCGAGCGCCGCAACGCCGAATGCAAGCAAGCCGCCGCCAAAGAAGCGCAGCGCGAGCATGCGGCTGCGTTGCTCCGAACGAATCGAGCGCGCCACGATATCGTTGTACGGCACTGCAACGATTCCGCTGACGATCGAGTAGAGCGTCCACAGCACGAAGAACGCGACGACCAGCGAGCGGTGCTGCGCACCACGTCCGGACCAAAGCAGCGCAGCCAGGGTCGCAAGGCAGGCAACGCGACCGAAAGCGCCGAGCATGTAGAACGGCAGACGACGTGTACGCCGCTGCGCATAATAAGCGACCCAAAGCTGTGGAAACAGCCAGCCGAAGCGCACGATGCCGGCGGCCGCGCCGACGGCGACCGGGCTGCCCGTCAGCCCATGGACCAGCGCCGCAATCACGGTGTTCGGATCGACGGCGGCCGCTCCGCCCTGGAAGAACACGCCGGCGAGCGAGATATGCCGGAACCGACGTTGCGATTCAGACCGTCGCCTCTTTCTTGGTTCCGGCTGCGCGCAAGTCGGCGAGCGCAACGCCCTGACGCCACAACGCAAGAGCGCCAATCAGCGCCACGCTGATCACGCTTGCCGCCTGGACGACGAGCACCTGCGCGAGCGCACTCGTCTCCGGGACACCGAACAGTCCGAGCGCGAAGATGGCGCCGATGATGAAGCTCCCCGGGACCTTCGCCAGGTGGCCGAGGATCACGACGAAGCCGAGGAACACCATCAGGAACAGGTAGTGCGCCGGTTGCAGCATGATGCCGAACGCCAGACCTGCCCACAGGAAATGCGTGGCGGCGATGAGTTTGATGGCGGCGCTTGCGAGTACGATCGCCAGGCTTCGCCAAACCTCGCGCGGCCACACGATGCCTCTCGCGAACGAGACGAAGGCCCGCCGCACGGGCGCGGCCATGCGTTCCGGCAGCCGCTCGGCAAGGCGAAGCACACGTCCGCTTTCGCCTAGCGTGTCTCGTTTGTATGCGACGAGCGCAAGCAGCAACAGCACGAACAGCATGAAGCTGCCGACGGCAGCCCAGGCCAGCCCGGCGCGAATG
>JADLEZ010000185.1 GCA_020845855.1 Burkholderiales bacterium | reverse complement strand
GAAATAGGGACGTACCCCATTTCAAATTGTTACAGGCTTGTAATGGGGTACGTCCCCATTTCGAGGTATAGGGGAAGGCAATGGGCAAGGCATTGGACGGTGTGCGCATCCTCGACTTCACGCATGTACAGTCGGGGCCGACGTGCACGCAGCTTCTGGCGTGGTTCGGCGCGGACGTGATCAAGGTGGAGCGTGCGGGCGAGGGAGACATCACGCGCGGCCAGCTCCGCGACATCCCGGACGTGGACAGCCTCTACTTCACGATGCTGAACCACAACAAGCGCTCGATCACGATCGACGCCAAGCACGCGAAGGGCAAGGCAGTCCTCGAGAAGCTGGTCAAGCACTGCGACGTGCTGGTCGAGAACTTCGCGCCCGGCGCGCTGGACCGCATGGGGCTGACCTGGGAGCACATCCAGAAGCTCAATCCGCGCATGATCGTCGCGTCGGTTAAGGGCTTCGGCCCCGGGCCCTACGAGGACTGCAAGGTGTACGAGAACGTCGCGCAGTGCGCGGGGGGAGCGGCGTCGACCACCGGCTTCGACGACGGCCCGCCGCTCGTCACCGGCGCGCAGATCGGCGACTCCGGCACCGGGCTGCACCTCGCACTCGGCATCGTCGCGGCGCTGTACCAGCGCAACACCTCCGGCCGCGGCCAGCGCGTGCTCGCCGCGATGCAGGACGGTGTCCTGAACTTGTGCCGCGTCAAGCTAAGGGACCAGCAGCGCCTCGACCGCACGCACGTGATGGAGGAGTACCCGCAGTACCCGAACGGCAAGTTCCTCGAAGCGGTGCCGCGCGCGGGCAACGCCTCCGGCGGCGGCCAGCCGGGCTGGATCCTGAAGTGCAAGGGCTGGCAGACCGATCCCAACGCGTACATCTATTTCATCACGCAGGCGCCGGTGTGGAAGGACATCTGCGAGGTGATCGGGCGGCCGGAGTGGCTGCAGGACCCGCGTTACGCCACACCCAAGGGGCGCCTGCCGCATCTCGAGGAAATCTTCTCCGAGATCGAGAAGTGGACCATGACCAAGACCAAGTTCGAGGCCATGGACATCCTGAACCAGCACGACATCCCCTGCGGGCCGATCCTGTCGATGAAGGAGATCGCCGAGGAGCCGTCGCTGCGCAAGACCGGCACGGTGGTCGAGGTCGACCACCCCAAGCGCGGCAAGTACCTGACCGTCGGCAACCCGATCAAGATGTCCGACAGCCCCACCGAGGTCAAGCGCTCTCCGCTCCTGGGCGAGCACACCGAGGAAGTGCTGGCGGAGCTGGGCTACGGCCCGCAGGACATTGCCGCGCTGCGCGCCGAACGCGCCATCTGACACCAACAAGGAAACCACGCATGGCGAACAACAAGGCCGCAGTGAAGAAGATCCTCGCCGCCGCGAAAGCGCAGGGCCGTACCTCGCTCACCGCGCCCGAAGGCAAGGAGGTCTGCGACGCGTACGGCATCGGGGTGCCCAAGGAGGGCCTCGCGAAGTCGGCGGCCGAAGCCGCGAAGCTCGCGACCAAAATGGGTTACCCCGTCGTGCTCAAGATCGTCTCGCCGCAGATCCTGCACAAGACGGAAGCGGGTGGGGTGCTGGTCGGCGTGAAGAACGCGGCGGAGGCTAAGGCAGGCTTCGCGAAGATCATGGCCAACGCGAAGAAGTACGACCGCAAGGCCACCCTGCTCGGCGTGCAGGTGCAGCAGATGGTGGGCGGCGGCCAGGAAGTGATCATCGGCGCGGTCACCGACCCGTCGTTCGGCAAGCTCGTCGCGTTCGGCCTGGGCGGCGTGCTGGTCGAGGTGATGAAGGACGTCACCTTCCGCTTGGCCCCCGCGTCGAAGGACGACGCGCTGTCCATGCTCGACGGCATCCAGGCGGCCGAGATGCTGAAGGGCGTGCGCGGGTCGGAGCCGGTGAACCGCAACGCACTCGCCGGCATGATCCGCAGCGTCTCGCAGCTCGTCTCCGACTTCCCCGAGATCTCCGAGATGGATCTCAATCCGGTGTTCGCGAGCAAGGCGGGCGCGGTCGCCGCGGACGTGCGCATCGTCGTCGATTGGAATCCCGCGCCCGCGCGCTTCCGGCCGAAGCACGAGGACATCGTGCGCGACATGAACCGGATCATGAAGCCGGAAGCGGTCGCGGTGATCGGCGCGTCGGGCGAGACCGGCAAGATCGGCAACTCGGTCATGAAGAACCTGATCAACGGCGGCTACCAGGGGAAGATCTACCCGATCAACCCCTCGGCCGACGAGATCATGGGCATGAAGGCGTACAAGTCGGTGAAGGACGTGCCGGGCGCCATCGACGTCGCGGTGTTCGCGATCCCCGCCAAGTTCGTCGCCGCCGCACTGGTCGAGTGCGGCGAGAAGAAGATCCCCGGCGCGGTGCTCATTCCTTCCGGCTTCGCCGAGACCGGCAACGTCGAAGGGCAAAAGGAGATCCAGGAGATCGGGCGCAAGTACGGCGTGCGCCTCATGGGGCCCAACATCTACGGCTTCTACTACACCTGGAAGAACCTCTGCGCCACGTTCTGCACGGCGTACGACGTCAAGGGCCACGCGGCGCTGTCCTCGCAGTCGGGGGGCATCGGCATGGCGATCATCGGCTTCTCGCGCTCGGCCAAGATGGGCGTGTCGGCGATCGTGGGCCTGGGCAACAAGTCGGACATCGACGAGGACGATCTCTTGACCTTCTTCGAGCAGGACGACAACACCCAGATCATCGCCCAACACTGCGAGGATCTCAAAGACGGGCGCGCTTTCGCCGAGGTCGCACGACGCGTATCGAAGAAGAAGCCCGTGGTCGTGCTGAAGGCGGGACGGACCAGCATGGGCGCGCGCGCCGCGAGTTCGCACACGGGCGCGCTGGCCGGCAACGACAAGATCTACGACGACGTGTTCCGGCAGGCGGGCGTGATCCGCGCGCGAGCGCTGCGCGAGCTCCTCGAGTACGCGCGCGCGATCCCGGTGCTGCCGACCCCGGCGGGCGAGAACGTGGTGATCATCACCGGCGCCGGCGGCTCCGGCGTGCTGCTCTCCGACGCCTGCGTGGACAACGAGCTCAAGCTCATGGCGATGCCGCCGGACCTGGACGCCGCGTTCCGCAAGTTCATCCCGCCGTTTGGCGCGGCCGGCAACCCGGTCGACATCACCGGCGGTGAGCCGCCCCGGACGTACCAGAACACGATCCGCCTGGGGCTCGAGGACCCGCGCATCCACTCGCTGATCCTGGGCTACTGGCACACGATCGTCACCCCGCCCATGGTGTTCGCGAAGCTCGTGGCGGAAGTGGTCGAGGAGTTTCGCGCGAAGGGCATCCGCAAGCCGATCGTGGCATCGCTTGCCGGCGACGTCGAGGTCGAGGAGGCTGCGGAGTACCTGTTCGACCACGGCATCCCCGCGTACCCATACTCGACCGAGATGCCGGTGATGGTGCTGGGTGCCAAGTACAAGTGGGCGCGTGGCGCCGGACTCGTGAAGTAGCGCCGGAACGCGTTAAAGTGAGGGTTACGAGCGGGCCGCAGAGTCCGCATCCTTTGGTAACACGTCGTCACTTAGGAGGAGTCATGGCCCGTTTCAAGATCCGTCACGCCGTCGTTGCCGGCGCGTTCGTCGTATCGTTTGCCGCGCACGCGGCGTGGGAGCCCACCAAGCCGGTCGAGTTCGTGGTGCCCGCCGGCACCGGCGGCGGCGCGGACCAGATGGCGCGCTTCATCCAGGGGGTGGTCGCCAAGCACAACCTCATGAAGCAGCCGCTGGTGGTCGTCAACAAGTCGGGTGGCGCCGGCGCGGAAGGCTTTCTCGAGGTGAAGAACGCCAAGGGCGACCCCAACAAGATCATCATCACGCTGTCGAACCTCTTCACGACGCCGCTCGCCACCGGCGTGCCGTTCAACTGGAAGGACTTGACCCCGGTCGCGATGCTCGCGCTCGACGAGTTCGTGCTGTGGGTGAACGCGGAGTCGCCGTACAAGACCGCCGCGGACTACGTGAAAGCCATCAAGGCCGGCGACGCCGGCAAGTACAAGATGGCCGGCACCGGTTCGAAACAGGAAGACCAGATCATCACGGTTGCCCTCGAGAAGGTCGTCGGCAAGAAGCTCACGTACATCCCGTTCAAGGGCGGCGGCGACGTCGCCGTGCAGCTCGTCGGCAAGCACGTCGACTCGACGGTCAACAATCCGATCGAGGCGATCGCGCACTGGCGCTCGGGCGCGCTGCGGCCGCTGTGCGTATTCGACGAGAAGCCGATGCCCTATCCGAACAAGGTCACGGCGACGCAATCGTGGCAGGACGTCCCGACCTGCAGGTCGGCGGGGCTCGACGTCGAGTACACGATGCTGCGCGGGATCTTCATGCCGCCGGGTGTCACGCAGGAGCAGGTCGACTTCTACATCGACCTGTTCAAGAAGGTGCAGGCGCTGCCGGAGTGGAAGAAGTACACCGAAGACGCGGCCTTCAACACCACGACCATGACGGGCAAGACCTTCGTCGACTGGCTGACCAAGGCCGAGGCGACGCACAAGTCGCTCATGCAGGAAGCGGGCTTCATCGCCAAGTGAGCGCGGCAGTCCTCGGCTCGTGACCGACAAGACGCAAGACCCGGCGGGCGGCTACGTCGCCACCCGCTGGGTGGAGCTCGTCGTCGGCGTCCTGTTCGCCGTGCTCGGCGCGCTGGTTATCTGGGACAGCCACCGGGTCGGCGCGGCGTGGGCCGCCGACGGACCGCAGTCGGGGTATTTCCCGAACATCATCGGGTGGATCCTCGTCGCCGCCGGGGCATGGGTCGCGGGAACCACCGTGTACGGCTGGCGCAAGCTCGCGGGCAAGGTGTTCGTCACCTACGCCGACTTGCGGCCGGTGCTCACGATGCTGGTGCCGACGATCGCCTACGTCGTCCTGATCAGGCTGATCGGCATCTACGTCGCCTCGGCAATCTACATCGCCGGCTTCATGCTGTTCCAGGGCAAGTACAAGTGGCTGCCGACGCTCTGTGTCAGCGTGGGCGTGCCCGTGGCGATCTTCCTGCTGTTCGAGGTCTGGTTCCTGGTGCCGCTTCCGAAGGGACCCCTCGAGCAGATGCTCGGGTACTGATCGGGCAGGCATGGAGGACCTCGGCAACCTGATGCACGGCTTCGCCGTCGCGCTGACGTGGAAGAACCTCATATTCATGCTGGTCGGGATCCTGCTCGGGGTGCTGATCGGCGTGCTCCCGGGCCTGGGCGGCGCGAACGGCGTGGCGATCCTGCTGCCGCTCACGTTCTCGATGCCGCCGACGTCGGCGATCATCATGCTGTCGTGCATCTACTGGGGCGCGCTGTTCGGCGGCGCGATCACATCGATCCTGTTCAACATCCCCGGCGAGCCCTGGTCGGTGGCGACCACCTTCGACGGCTATCCGCTGGCGCAGAAAGGCCGCGCGGGCGAAGCGCTCACCGCCGCGTTCACCTCGTCGTTCGTCGGGGCGCTGTTCGCGATCATCCTCATCACCTTCCTCGCGCCGCTCGTCGCGAGGTTCGCGCTCAAGTTCGGGCCGCCCGAGTACTTCGCGATCCAACTCCTCACCTTCTGCTCGTTCATCGGCATGGGCCGCGAGCCGCCGGTGAAGACCATCGCGTCGATGATGCTGGGCTTTGCGCTGGCGGCGGTCGGCATCGACATCGTGACCGGCACGCTGCGCATGACCTTCGGCCAGACCGCGCTGCTGCAGGGCTTCGACTTCCTGATCGCGGTCATCGGCCTCTTCGGCCTGGGCGAGATCTTCCTCACCATGGAGGAAGGCCTCTCGTTCAAGGGCAAGAGCGGCAAGATCGACGCCAAGGTCGTGTTCAGGACATGGGCCGAGCTTCCGCGGTACTGGGCGACGTCGCTGCGCGCGTGCCTCGTCGGCTGCTGGATGGGCATCACCCCTGGCGGTGCGACGCCGGCGTCGTTCATGAGCTACGGCATGGCGCGCCGGTTCTCGAAGAACAAGGACAAGTTCGGCGATGGCGAGGTCGAGGGCGTGGTCGCGCCCGAGACCGCGGCGCACGCGGCCGGAACCAGCGCGCTCCTGCCGATGCTGACACTCGGCATTCCCGGCTCGCCCACCGCGGCCGTGCTGCTGGGGGGCTTGCTCATCTGGGGCCTGCAGCCGGGTCCGCTCCTGTTCGTCGAGAAGAAGGACTTCGTGTGGGGGCTGATCGCCAGCATGTACCTCGGCAACATCGTGGGCTTGCTCGTCGTGCTGACGACCGTGCCGTGGTGGGCGGCGATCCTGCGCATCCCGTTCGCCATCATCGCGCCGGTGATCGTCGTGATCTGCGCGATCGGCGCGTACACGGTCCACAACAACATGTTCGACGTGGGGATGATGCTGGTGTTCGGCGTCCTCGGCTATGTCTTCAAGAAGCTCAAGTACCCGCTGGCACCGCTGGTGCTGGCGCTGGTGCTGGGTGACATGGCCGAGACCGCGTTCCGGCAATCGATGCTGCTGTCGGGCGGCAACCTCTCGATCTTCTTCTCCAACCCGCTGGTGGGCTCGATTGTTACGCTCGCGCTGGTGCTCCTGTGCTGGCCGCTCATCGGCATGGGACTTGGGCGCCTGCGCGGCCGCCCCGAGCGCCCGAAGCCAGCCTGACGCGAAAATAGGGACGTACCCCGTAATGGGGACGTACCCCATTTCAGTAATGGGGACGTACCCCATTTCAGAGGCAGTAATGGGGACGTACCCCATTTCAGAGGCAACAAATAGGGTCAGAGTCGACTTGCTGCTGCACCCTGGTTGGCGCAGTTTCGCGTTGCCTCGCCCGCAAAGCGCAAGTCGAATCTGACCCTACCCGCGCAGCTTCTCCCGCAGCGCCGCCTTCTGCACCTTCCCCATCGCGTTGCGCGGCAGCGCGTCCTCGAAGATCACGCGCTTCGGCACCTTGAAGTGCGCGATCTCGCCGCGCAGCGCGGCGATGACCGAGG
>JADLEZ010000184.1 GCA_020845855.1 Burkholderiales bacterium | reverse complement strand
TGTCCTGACTGCGTCATGCCCGCCACGGCGTGTCGGCCAAGTACGCTCGCGCGGCGACGCGCCCTTCGGGCCTTGCCTCGACCTCCGGTCTCGGCCGCCTTGCTCGCTAGGCCCCTGCGCGCTCACGCCGCCTCCCGCAGTGGCACCCATGCGACGATCGACGTTCCCCGGTCCGGCCGGCTGACGATGTCGAGCTTTCCTCCGGCCAGATGGACTCGCTCACGCATGCTCATGAGGCCGAGGCTCGCCCGTGCCCGATGTGCGTCGCCAAAGCCCGTGCCGTCGTCACGCACGGCGAGGGCGATGCCTCCCTCCTTCGCCTGCAAAGAGACCTCGACATTGCGGGCGTTCGCGTGACGCACGACGTTGCGCAACGCTTCCTGCGCCACCCTGAAGAGGCAGATGGCCGTGTTCGGCGGAACCTTCTTCGGGATCGCCGTGGAATCGAAAGCCACGCGAATAGGTTCCTGGTGTGCAACGCGGTTGCATTCCGCCCGCAACGCGGCGACCAGGCCCAGATCCTCGATCATCGAGGGATGCAGGCGATACGAGAGGGCGTGAACATCCTCGCTCAACTTCACCAGACGCTGGCGGATAGCGTCCAACGCATTGCCGGCCGCGGAGTTCCCCGCGCTGCTTTGCACTTGTGCGGTATCGATGGCGAGCGCAGCCAGACGCTGCGTGACATCGTCGTGCATCTCACGGGCAAGCCGGCGCCGTTCGTCCTCCTGCGCGGTCAGGATGCGGCCTCCGAGGTGTTGCATTTCCCGCTCGGCGCGGCGGCGACGGGCGCGCTGCAGCATCAGCGCGGCAATCAGCGCGGCCTGCAGAACGAGTGCGGCCGTCGTCGCGAGCGCGGCGACCCGATGCTCTTCCCAGATCGACGGAGGCTTGAACCGGATCTCGCTGTCGGGAGGAAGCCTCGCCGGGTCGATGTTCCATCGCCGGAGCTCGCGCCAATCGTAGATCGAGGTCTCGAATCCAACCATGTCGACCTGCGGCTGCGATCCGGCGGGACCGCCCAGTGCGCGCAGCGCCGCGGTCGCGATGCGCTCGCCTCGTTTTTTCTGCGAAGAGTAGGGGCCGCCGACCACGCCCTTGCCGAGCTCGTTCTCGTACAGGCCGAAAATTGGAGCGTTCGCGACGGCGTGGAGGCTCGCCAGCCCGTCTTGCCGCTCGTGCGGAACACCGGCGGCGTCGACGATAAGAATCCCATACAGCACAGCCGAGCGTGGAGGCAGGTTCGCAACGCGCTCCTGCATCTGCGCCAGCGAAAGGCCGTCGAACCACACGAACTTGACTCGTCCCGCGAACGGCACGAACTCGCGCTCAAATTCACCCCGCCAGAAGCGCTCCAGCTCCGAGGTACCAACGACCACCGCGATCGTTTCGGTCTCGGGAAGGAGTCGCAGGATGTTCTCGACCAGGCCGGGGAGATTCAACTGCCCCCCTACCACGGCATCAGTCGGGGAGATGGTGAGCTGTCTCGCCAAGCGCACGTCCAGCGCCCCCACGACCACCGGCGCCGTCGGAAACAGCTCCGCCCGGTGTCGTAGATAGAAACGGGCAGCGGGAGGGCCTATGGTGACGACGGCATCCGGCGGCGCCTCGTCGAACCGCGAGCGCAGATACTCGACAAACGCGCGTTCCTCGCGCTCGCTGGTCGCACGGCTGAAGTCGAGGTTCGCTTCGACGAAGACGATCGACTCCGCGGACCGTCGCGCAAGCTCGGTGCGAAACACCGATGTGATGGTGTCATACGGCGCGAAGTCGCGCCCGAAGGAGTGGATGATGAGTACGCGTTGCGGGCCGGCGGCTTCGGCGCCGATGGCGAAGCAAAGCGCGAGCAATGCGAAAGCAAGAGCCGCACGCGGTCGCGGGCAGGCAGGCGAAGTCGGCATAGCGGCGAATGATGAAGTACCGCGGCAGTTGCGGCAACTGGCGCGGTCCTCATCTCTGGCTATCGAAGACGATCACCTGGCGCACGGCCTTGCCCTCGTGCGCGTACAGCACCGCGGCGCGCACTTGCCTGCGGTCTACCGAACGATGGTCACCGGCAGGCTTACGCGCTCGCTCATGTGCCCCACCGATTGCTCGAGATCGTCGCCGTCCATGCGCTCGGTCTCGGTGACGTAGATCTGCTTCGCGTCCAGCGACTTCGCGTAATGGATCACGGCGTGCGTGAAGTCGCCGACGCCGACATGGACCACGCACGGGATGCCGGCCTGCTCGAGGCGCGCGCGCGCCGCCTCCAGCGCCTTTAGTCCCTCGTCGTGGTGGAGACCCTTGATCGCGTCTTCCTCGACGAACGTGCTCACGTCGCCGCGAACGGGCGCCTGCACGTTGAGCAGGTCGACCGCGACCGGGCTCGCCATGCCGCGCACCTGCTCGAGGAAGCGGTCGACGCCGCGCATCGAGGCGGGCGAATCGTCGGCCGCGAGCAGCACGCGCGTACGCGGCCCCGCGGCCGCGCCAGACGGGCGCTGGTCCGCAGGCTCGGCGAGATCGATCACCGGGGGCGAATCTTCCCCTTCCGCAGGGCGCCGCGACAGCCATTTGCCGATCGCGATCACCAGCGCGGCGCCCGCCGCCGGCGCCACGTAGTGCAGCCACGCCATGTTGGCGTCGACCCACGCCTTGACCGCCGGATCGGTGATCGCCATCTCGCCGGCGACCCAACCCAGGAGGCCGCCGCCGATGGTGATGATGATCGGCCAGCGCTCCATCACCTTCATGAGCAGCGTGCTGCCGAAGACCACGAGCGGGATGCTGATCACGAGGCCGATGATGAGCAGCGTGAGGCTGTCCTTGGCCGCCGCCGCCACCGCGATCACGTTGTCGAGGCTCATCACGAGGTCGGCGATGAGGATGGTGCGTATCGCGGCCACCATGCCGGTGTTTCCCGTCTCCTTGCCGCTTCCTTCGTGCTCGTCCTCGGGCAGCAGGAGCTGGACGCCGATCCACAGCAACAGAACGGCGCCCACGAGCTTCAAGTAGGGCAGGGTGAGCAGCTGCACCGCCACCACGGTGAGGACGATCCGCATCACCACGGCGGCGCCGCTGCCCCACAGCACGGCCTGTTTTTGCTGCTTCGGCGGCAGCGAGCGCGCGGCGAGCGCGATGACCACGGCGTTGTCGCCGGACAGAACGATGTTGATGCCGATGATCTGCAGCAGGGCGACCCAGAAGGCGGGATCGGTGAAGGTCATGTCAGGTTCTCGTGGATGGAAAGCGCGGCGGGCGGCTTTCGCCGCCACCCGCCGCCGGGGGAACTTCTAGTCGTCCTCTTCGGTAAACGCTTCCTCGCGCTTCTTGCGCAGGGCCGGCGTCAGTACGATGAACAGGAGCACCAGCGAGACTCCGAGCAACACGCCGCTGATCGGGCGCGTGACCAGGACCATCGGGTCGCCCTTGGACAAGAGCAGCGCGCGGCGCAGGAACTCCTCCATCATCGGCCCCAGGATGTAGCCCAGCATCATCGGCGCGGGCTCGCAGCCGAACTTGTGGAAGAGGTAGCCGACGAACCCGAACACCGCCATCAGGTACACGTCGAAGGTGCTGTTGGACAGGCTGAAGGTGCCGATGGCGCAGAACACGAGGATCGCGGGATACAGGTAGTGGTACGGCACTGAGATCATCTTCACCCACAGCCCGATCAGCGGGAGGTTCAGCACCAGCAGCATCACGTTGCCGATCCACATCGACACCACGATGCCCCAGAACAGCGCGGGCTGCTCGGTCATCACCGACGGGCCCGGCTGGATGCCCTGGATGATCATGGCGCCGATCATCAGCGCCATCACCGGGTTCGACGGAATGCCGAGCGTCAACATCGGGATGAACGAGGTCTGCGAGCCGGCGTTGTTGGCCGACTCGGGCGCCGCCACACCCTCGATCGCGCCCTTGCCGAACTGCGCGGAGTTCTTCGATATCTTCTTCTCGAGGGCGTAGGCGGAGAACGACGCGAGCATCGCGCCGCCGCCGGGGAGGACGCCGAGCATCGCGCCAAGGCCCGTGCCGCGCAGGATCGGCATCGCAATCCGCTTGAAGTCCTCCTTGGTCGGCATGAGCCCGGTCACCTTCTTCAGCATCACGCTGCGCGTCGACTCGTGCGCGAGGTTGGCGATGATCTCGCCCAGGCCGAAGATGCCCATGGCCACCGTCACGAAGCTCATGCCGTCGGCGAGCTCGGGAATGCCGAAGCTGTAGCGCGCGGTGCCCGAGTTGACGTCGGTGCCGACGAGGCCGAGCAACAGCCCCAGCACGACCATGCCGAGGGCGTGCAGCAGCGAGCCGCTCGCCAGCACGATCGACGCGACCAGGCCCAGCACCATCAGCGAGAAGTATTCGGCGGGGCCGAACTTCAGCGCGACCTCGGCCAGCGGCGGCGCGAACAGCGCGATCAAAAGCGTGCAGATGGTTCCGGCGACGAACGAGCCGATGGCGGCGACGGCGAGCGCCTTGCCTGCCTGGCCCTGTCGAGCCATCTGGTAGCCGTCCAAGGCGGTGACCACGGAGGACGATTCGCCCGGCAGGTTGACGAGGATGGCCGTGGTCGAGCCGCCGTACTGCGCGCCGTAATAGATGCCGGACAGCATGATCAGCGCGGACACCGGCGGCAGGTTGAACGTAATCGGCAGCAGCATGGCGATCGTCGCCGTGGGGCCGAGGCCCGGCAAGACGCCGATGGCGGTGCCGAGGAACACACCGATCAGGCAATAGAGGAGATTGATCGGGGTGAACGCGGTCTGCGCGCCGATCACGAGGAATCCGAGCAGTTCCATGGCGGTCCTCCGGTCAGCCGCCGAACCAGGTGCCGAGCAGCGGCATCGGCACGCCCAATCCCTCCGCGAACACCAGCGCGCAGAAGGTGACCAGGATCACCAGCAGCCCCGTCGCCTTCCATTCGAGCTTGAAGGACTGGCTGCCCGCCGCGCTAACGAGACAGAGCACGACCAGGGCGATGACGAGGCCGGCGCGCGTGAGCAGAAGGCCGAACAGTACGGTGGCGCCGAGGATGAACGCCGCGGCCTTCCACGCGAACTTGCCGACCTGCGCTTCCTCCTTGGTGAGGAAGGAGCGGATGGCCGAGGCGAGCCCGAATGCCATCAGCAGGACGGACAGCACCGTCGGAAAGTAGCCGGGTCCCATGCGCGACGCCGTACCCATGCCGTAGTCGCGCGCGATGTAGAAGCCGACGGCCCCGAAGGCGATGTACAGCAGGCCTGCCCCGAAGTCCTTCTGGTTGCGGATCATTGCCACGGTTGCTTTCCTCCTTGTGGTGTAACGCCTGTGCGAGCGCCCCGGAATCCGCGGCCTCTCACCCGAAGCGCGCGGCGCGTCCGTCCCCCCGGCGCGCACGTTTCGTGTTCCATGTTGCCTTCGTGCGACTCGCGCCGATCATACTACCGCCGCAGTTGCGAGCGCCAATAAGGTCCGGTCGAATCCAAAGGCCGCGATGCATTCGACCACCTGTTAGCGCGACCATCGCAGCCGGGGCGGCCTTCTGGAGTACACTTTTTCGCCTCGACCGCGCCCCCGACGATGCCGAACGCCCCGACCCCCGAACCCGAGGAAACCCGCCGGCGCGAGCTCACGCAGTCGCTTCTCAAGGGCCTCGGCATTGCGGACGCCGTGATGGCGAAGCCGCTCGATCCGCAGGGCATGGAGGAGATTGGCCGCCTGTTGCGCGAGATGACCGCGAGCACGGTCGAGATGCTGCGGTTGCGCTCGCAGGCGAAGAGCAACATCCATGCGGACATGACCATCATCGGGCCGCGCGCGGTGAATCCGCTGAAGGCCGCGTGGGACGTCGACGTGGCGCTGCACCACCTGCTCGCGCCGCAGCGTGCCGACCTCATGGGG
>JADLEZ010000183.1 GCA_020845855.1 Burkholderiales bacterium | reverse complement strand
GTTCTTCAGCACCTACGGCAACGTGTTCTCGCTGTACCTCGCGGACAAGGCGGCGGCGCGGCCGGAGGGTGTGGCCGAGCCGCGCGAGCTGCCGTTCGTGCAGGAGGCCCTGCGCGCGATCGGAGAGGGCGGCTATCCCGAGGCGCTCGCGCGCGTGGCCTGTCTCCTTGCGCGCAAGGGCGAGCCGCTGCTGTTGTCCCGCCTGTCCGCGAAGCGGGAGATGCTGGCCGACTACAAGGGCCTGGTGCCCGACCTGCCGCCCGACCAGTGGCGGCGGGTGCGCGGCGAGCAGGAGGTCATCGTGCGCTACGCACCGGAGGAGGCGCTTGCCACGTTACCCGCGCTCCTGCGCGACGAGGGCGACCGCGCGCGGCTCGTCACACTCGTCCGCAGCCTGCTGGCCGACGAGCGCGTGCGCCGAGCGCAGCCGACGATCGAGCAGCTCGCGATGGTCGAGGAGATCGGCAAGGCGCTTTCGGTCACGCCGCGCAAGGCCACACGCCGGGCGACGCGCAAGCCCGCAGGCAGGAAGGCGGCGAGGAAGTGACCGTCATGGACCGCACGCACGAGAAGTACGAGCGCCTGCTCGAGTTCTGCAAGACATTGCCGCCCACGCCCACGGCGGTCGCGCACCCGTGCGACGAATCCTCGCTGCGCGGCGCGGCCGATGCGGCGCGCCTGAACCTGATCGCGCCGATCCTGGTCGGACCGCGCGCGCGCATCGAGGGTGTCGCGAAGCAGTACGGCATCGACATAGGGAACTTGCCGATCGTCGACGCGCCGTACAGTCACGCGTCCGCCGACAAGGCGGTCGAGCTCGTGCGCGAGGGCAAGGCGGAGGCGCTGATGAAGGGGAGTCTGCACACCGACGAGCTGATGGGCGCCGTCGTGTCGCGCGAGGCCGGATTGCGCACGGCGCGGCGGGTGAGCCACTGCTTCGTGATGGATGTGCCTTCGTATC
The DNA here is from genome assembly GCA_020845855.1 of Burkholderiales bacterium. GTDB lineage: Bacteria > Pseudomonadota > Gammaproteobacteria > Burkholderiales > Casimicrobiaceae > VBCG01. The sequence continues at coordinate 1,993 of JADLEZ010000183.1, read as the reverse complement.
CCGAAACCCTGATCGTCACCGACGCCGCGATCAACATCGCGCCGACCATGGAGGACAAGGTCGACATCATCCAGAACGCGATCGACCTCGGGCACGCCCTGCACTTCGCGGAGGTGCGGGTGGCGATCCTGTCGGCGATGGAGACCGTCAACCCGAAGGTGCCGTCGACGGTCGAGGCGGGCGCCTTGTGCAAGATGGCCGACCGCGGCCAGATCACCGGGGCGATCGTCGACGGTCCGCTCGCGCTCGACAACGCGATCAGCCTCGAGTCGGTGAAGATCAAAGCGATCAACTCCCCAGTCGCGGGCCGCGCCAACGTGCTCGTCGTGCCGAACCTCGAGTCGGGCAACATGCTCGCCAAGAGTCTCACGTTCCTCGCCGGCGCGGACGCCGCCGGCATCGTGCTCGGCGCCAAGGTGCCGATCATCCTCACCAGCCGCGCCGACTCGGTCACCGCGCGCCTGGCCTCCTGCGGCATCGCGGCGCTGGTCGCGCAGGCACGGCGGGAAGCGGCGCCGAAGGCGCTGTCCTGATGAGCGATGCCATAGCCGTCATCAACGCCGGCTCGTCGAGCCTCAAGTTCTCGCTGTTCGCCCAGCGCGGGGTCGAGCTTGATCTCGTCGCGCGCGGGCAGGCCGAGGGCCTGTTCACGTCGCCGAAGTTCGTCGCCAGGGACGGCGACGGCAAGGTGGTCGACCAGAAGGCCTGGGGCGACGGGCAGAAGCTCGGCCACGAAGGCGCGCTCGATTACCTCGTGAGCGTCCTGCGCGAGCATTACTCCGATCATCGCCTTGCGGCGATCGGGCATCGCGTCGTGCACGGGGGGCTCGAGTACACCCGGCCCACGCGCATGGACGCCGGAATCGTCGCCGCACTCGAAAAATACGTTCCGCTCGCGCCGCTGCACCAGCCGCACAATCTCGCGCCGATTACGCTCCTCCTGGCGCGCGATCCGCAGCTTCCGCAGGTTGCGTGCTTCGACACCGCGTTCCACCGCGTGCAGCCGGAACTGGCGCAGGCGTTCGCGCTGCCGCGCAGGATCACCGACCGGGGCGTGCTGCGCTACGGCTTCCACGGCCTGTCCTACGAATACATCGCACAGGCCCTGCCGCAGTTCGACGCGCGCGCCGCCTCCGGCAAGACGGTCGTGCTGCACCTGGGCAACGGCGCTTCCATGTGCGCGATCGCGGACGGCCGCAGCATGGCAAGCACGATGGGCTTCACTGCCGCGGACGGCCTGCCGATGGGCACGCGCTGCGGCGCCCTCGATCCGGGCGTGGTGCTGTACCTGATGGACGAGCTTCGCATGGATGCGCGCGCCATCGAGCGCCTCATCTACCACGAATCCGGCCTGCTCGGCGTGTCCGGCATCTCGAGCGACATGCGCACGCTGGAGGAGAGCGCCGATCCGCGCGCGCGGGCCGCGATCGATCTTTTCGCCTACCGCATCGGCCGCGAGTTGGGATCGCTGGCCGCAGCGTTGGGGGGCCTCGACGCGATCGTGTTCACCGCCGGCATCGGTGAGCACAGCGTACTGTTGCGCGAGCGGGTGTGCCGCGACGCGCGCTGGCTGGGTGTCGAGCTCGACGGCGCGGCCAACGCACGCCACGGACCGCGCATCAGCACGCAGGCGAGCCGGGTGTCGGCGTGGGTCATCCCGACCAACGAGGAGCTCATGATCGCGCGGCATACGCGCAGCGTGCTGGGTTAGGTTAGCCGTTTTGTCGAAGTTCGCGTGAACACACGCAGAATCGTTGTGTCAGATTCCTCGCTGCGCTCGGACTGACACAATTTCAAATGAACTGCTAGCACGAGGCCGACATGACCGACGCCACTTCACGCGGGATCCTGCAAGGCAAGAAGGCACTGGTCATCGGCATCGCCAACGATTCCTCGATCGCCTACGGCTGCGCCAGGGCCTTTCGCGAGCTTGGCGCGGACGTCGCGGTCACCTACCTCAACGACAAGGCGAAGCGCTTCGTCGAGCCGCTCG
>JADLEZ010000182.1 GCA_020845855.1 Burkholderiales bacterium | reverse complement strand
CGCGCCTCCCTCGCTTCGCTCGGCCGCCTCACTCATTCGCCGCCCTCGGCAGGAGGTCCGGCGCGGTGACGATGGCGTCCACGCCCGCCACCCTGTGCGCGAGCCCGCCGATCTGGTGGCGGATGCCTTCGGCCTGCTGCTCGAGCTCGCCGATGCGCTCCTCGAGCTCGTCGCTCGCGCGGTGGATGCGCCTGATGCTGTCGAGGCGCCGGCGAAGCTGCAGGTGATGCTCGCGCACCTGCGTCTCGAGCGGCGACATCACCGCCTTGAGCCACGCCTCCGCGTCGCGGTTGGCCACGACGTACACGTGCCGAACGCGCGAGGCGATGGTCTCGAAGAAGCGCTTCATGAGCGCGAACTTCGCCTTGCTCACCATGTTCCAGAGCGTGTTGAAGTGCGTGTTGTAGGCGCGCTCCAGACGCTCGACCTCCTTCTGGTACTTGAGCACCGAGAACGGCGGCGGGGTGAAGACCTCGAGGCCGTGGTCCTTCGCGAAGCGCGCGTACATCGCGCGCATCATGTCGTGGATCTCGGTCGCCTGCCGCGCCGCCGCGACGAAGTCGCCGTGGATGTCGCGGAAGAATTCGTTCATCGCGTTGCGCACGCCGCGCGTAAACGGGCTGTCCTCGATGTGGCGGCGCGTGCGGCCCGCGTTGGCGCGCAGCGCCTCGAGGCCGATGTGGTCGAAGAGGTCGGTGGTCTGCTGCGTGAACACGTTGCGCAGGGCGGTGTAGCGGGCGAGGCCGCGCTCGAACAGATCCTTCTCGTTTTTCACGCGCTCCATCATCACGCCCACCACGTCCTGGTTCTTGCCGCGCAGGGCCGTGAGCTCGTGCAGCTGCTCGGTGACGCCGGCCACGCGCGCGTCGAGGATAACGCGCACGCTCGCCGCCAGCGAGCGAACCTCCGCCTGCGACGCCGCGCCGACGATGTCGCGCTTGGCTGGAATGAGGCTTTGCGACAGCGACGACTCGAGCACCGGCAGGCGGCTTCGCGCCAGGAGCGCGTCGTCGCCGTTGACCTTCGCGAGCAACGCCTTCTGCGCGGAGGTCGCGTATACCTGCGAGGGCGGCACGCCCAGCATGTGCGCGGTCGACTTCACCTGGCGGTCGATCTCGCGGTCGATCTCGCCTTCGGTCTTCAGGTCGTCCCAGAGGCCGTCGATCTTGTTGAGGATGACGATGCGGCCGGCCTTCGTCGCCGAGTTGTCGCCGGCGAGATGCTGGTTCCACACCTCGAGATCCGTCTTGGTGACGCCGGCGTCGGCGGCGAGGATGAACAAGAGCGCGTGCGCGTTGGGCAGCAGGTTCAGCGTCAGCTCGGGCTCGGTGCCTATCGCGTTCAGCCCCGGCGTGTCGAGGATCACGAGGCCCTGCTGCAGCAGCGGGTGCGGGAAGTTGATCACCGCATGGCGCCAGCACGGGATGTCCACGCTGCCTTCGTCGCCGTGCTCGAGCGCGGCGAGGATGTCGTTCTCGTCGTCGCCGTACAGTCCGTACCTGCGGGCGAGCGCGACCGGCACGCGCTTGACCTGCGACACGCGCGACAGCGCCTCGCTCATCTTCTCCGCGGACGAAAGGTCGAGCGAGAAGGTCACCCATTCGTCGGCGTAGTTCCGGAACTCGGCGACGGTCGCGTCCTTCTGGCGCGTCTCGATCGGCAGGAGGCGAATGGAAGGGGGCCGCGCGGCGTCGTACAGGAGCTCCGTCGGGCACATCGTCGTGCGGCCGGCGGACGAGGGCAGGAGCCGTTGCCCGAAGTCGGCGAAGAAGATGGCGTTGATGAGCTCCGATTTGCCGCGCGAGAACTCCGCGACGAAGGCGACGACGAGCTTGTCCTGGTGGAGACGCTCGAGGAGCTGCTGGACGCGAAGGTCGACCTGGGCGTCCGCGAGGTCCTGCTCCTGCAGCCACTCGTGCAGTTTCAGTACGCCGGCCGACAGCCTGCGGCGCCAGTCGCTGTACGCTTCGAATCGGGCCGCGAGGTCGCGGGACGGGGTCATCGGCGCTCCGGGCAAGTGAGCAAGACTGTATCACGGCGACCAAGCATAAGTCGTGCCGAATCACGTGCTTACGAGAGAACGGCGAGGCTCCGGATGCCCCGATGCCTGCCCGTGCCCCTGCGCGTCGATCGCGCCCTATTTCTGGCAGGCCGGACAGTAGCAGGACGCCCGGCCGGAGAGCCGCTTCATCCGGACCCGCGTCCGGCACACCCGGCACGGCTCGCCCTCGCGGCCGTAGACGAAGTACGCAAGCTGGAAGTACCCCGCCTCGCCATCGGCGTCCACGTAGTCGCGCAAGGTACTGCCGCCCTTGGCGATCGCCTCGGCGAGGACCTCGCGGACGGCGTCGACGAGACGCGCAATGCGCGGGCGCGACACGCGGCACGCGGCGAGCGTGGGCCGGATGCCGGCGCGGAACAGCGCCTCGTTGGCGTAGATGTTCCCAACCCCGACGACGACCGAGTTGTCCATGAGGGCGAGCTTGATCGGCGCGGTGCGCGTGCGCAGCGTCCGCCAGAAATACGCGGCGTCGAAGGCGGTGTCGAACGGTTCCGGCCCGAGCTTGGCGAGGAGCGGGTGCTCGTGCGCAGGCGCCGGCAGCCACAGCACGGCGCCGAAGCGCCGCGGGTCGTGATAGCGAACGACCGTTCCGTCGTCGAGGACGAGATCGACGTGATCGTGCGCCTTGCGCGGCGGCGCCTTGCGGTGCACGCGCAAGCTGCCCGTCATGCCTAGGTGCACGAGCAGCGTGTCCGTGCCCATTCGAAACAGTAAGTACTTGCTCCTACGATCGACGCGATCGATACGCAGGCCTTGCACGCGTTGGCCGAGGTCGGCGGGAACCGGCCAGCGTAGGCGCGGGTCGTAGACATCGAGTCGTGCGATTTTCCGGCCGACCACGTGGGGCGCCACACCGCGCCGCGTGGTTTCCACTTCCGGCAATTCAGGCATCACCGTGAGCGGCGCAGGGCCGCCCCAAGCCGCGAACTGCGCCCCCTCGGGGGGCAGCGAGCAGAGT
>JADLEZ010000181.1 GCA_020845855.1 Burkholderiales bacterium | reverse complement strand
GGCTCGCGCGCACACCCGGCTTCCAGGTGTCGTTCGCCGAGCGCATTCGGCGCGAGGCCGGGATTCCGACGATCGCCGTCGGCCTTATCCTCACACCTCGCCAGGCCGCCGACATCGTCGACAACGGGCAGGCGGATCTGGTCGCGATCGGCCGCGAGGCCCTCCTCGACCCGAACTGGCCGCATCACGCGCGCCTGGAACTGCAACCCGAGCGGGGCTTCGATGATTGGCCGCCGCAATCGGGCTGGTGGCTGGAGCGGCGGGCGGCGATCCTGCGCTCGCAATCGTAAGCGCAATCCTTGAGTCAGTCGAACACCTGGAGTCAGCATCGATACCGGGTGCGATCAAGCGCCGCGGTCACGCCGGTAATTCGCGAGCTGTGGCTCACGCCGGTCGAGAGCACCCTCGCATTTCGCGCCGGCCAATACGTGCTGCTGAGCGACGTCGATTGGCGCGTGCCGCAGCGCTCCTATTCGGTCGCCAACGCGCCGCGCGCCGACGGCGCCATCAGCATTCTGGTCACGCTGGTCGATGGCGGCCCGACCAGCACCTGGTCGCACGGGCTGAAAGCGGGCGACGAGGTGCTGCTGGAAGGTCCGTTCGGCACCTTCATGAGCGCTGCCGATCATCACGGGCCAGCACTGCTGCTGGGTGCCGGATCGGGTTTGGCGCCGGCGCGCGCGCTTGCCGAGGATCTGATCGAGCGCGAGCCATTCCGGCCGATCACGCTTTTCTTCTCGTGCCGCACGCAGGCCGATCTGATCGACGCCGAGCGCTTCGAGCGCTGGCAGCGCGAGCGCACCGGGTTTCGCTATCTCTACACCCTGACGCGCGACGCAAATGCGCCGCGGCATGCGCGCGTTCCGGCGCTGCTCGCCGAATGCGTGGCGCGCGACCTCTCGGGCTGGGAAGTCTTCGCTTCCGGGCGACGAAACCGTTTCCACGCTTGGATTGGCGCGGGCGCAGTGCACCGATGGCGAAATCAACGCGGCGATCTTAAGCGTGCAGCGCGATTTGTTCGTCGTCGCGGCCGACCTCGTGACCAATCCGCATGCGCGCGATCGCTTGGTCGCCGGCATTTCGCTCACGACGCAGGCAATGGTGACGCGCTTGGAGCGTCTGATTGACGAGCGTATGACGGCACACCCGCTGCGCCCGGTTTTTGTCGTTCCGGGCGCCAACGTCGCCAGCGCGGCGCTTGACATGGCGCGCACGCAGGTGCGCCGGGCCGAGCGGCGACTCGTCGCGTACGCCCAAGGATTGGATGAAAGGGAAGTCGCCGCTTTGAACTCACAAGTCGGTATCTATCTGAATCGCGTTTCCGACCTGCTTTACGTGTTGGCGCGGCAAGCCGCTGGCGACGAAGAAGAGCCGGCGAGTCACGATGGCAAGGCTCGCGGCTAAAGCGTCACCTGGAGTCAACCGCCGTGCGGCCTTCGTCAGCGCCGCTTCAAATGAAGGTCGAGGGCCGCCGCCACGATCGGCTTGGCCCACTCCGGCGTGTTCGTCAGCAGCTTCGGCAGCGGGGTGGGCGCCACGATCTTCCGCTCGACGCAATGAAGCAGAAGCCGCGGCGCGGGTGTCAATCCCTGGTCTGGCGCCGCCTCCACGCTGTTGTCGTAAACCCGCACGGATGCAAGCTGGGGCAGCAGGCGGATGAGATTCTTGCGCCCGCCGTCGTAGCGCTCCACGATCCTTTCGCGTGGAATGTCATGGCCGCCGCGTGCGACCCGCTGGCGCACGCGTTCGATGTGAAGCTCAGCACTTGCGAGTCCGGCAAACCAGACGTTCACCGCGAGTCCCTGGCTGGCGGCACGCTCCAGGAGCTCGGTCATGGTCTGGCCGCCGAGCGTGGTTTCGAAGGCGAAGTCCAGGTGCTGGGCGATCGATCGCTCGAGGAGCCTGCGACCCTGGTTCCACGCTGCCGCGTTGACCTCGCCAATCGTGGGTGGCGGATCCAGGCCCGCATTGGCGGCCGCGATCTTGCGCGCGGCCTCGTCCGGGTTGTAGTAGTGCACGCCGTGCTCGAGCAAGGCCGCGCCCCCGATGCTGCTCTTGCCGGCTCCATTGCAGCCAGCGAGTACGAAGATGCTGCCGTGATATTGCGGTGGCGTCGCCGCTTTAGCCACCCGTGCGATGCTTGGTTCTCTTGCCGGCGCGACCCTGAAGCATCGCCGTCTTGACCTCGCGTACCCTCTTGACCTGCGGCGCCATGCCAACAAGCTTCGTCACCGAAACCCCGGAGGGGAATGCCTTGCGCTTCCGCGCTCGACGCGCGATTGCCGGCGTACCCTGCCCGCTCGCCCCGACGCCGCCATGCCGCCGTGCGGCCTGTCCCAGCTCTTCCGGGGTCATGTTGAAGGCGCGCGCCATCGCGGCCCGAGCGCCTGGCTCCTGCATACGATCGAGCAAGGCGTCAAATTCGTCGGTCAGCGTGTTTAGCGAACGCGCGTCGGCGCGCGCCAAGCGCTGGTAAGTCTCGATCGAGATCACCACAAACTTGGGCTCGTTGCGTAGAGTGATCGCCACGCCGCCCTCTTCGGTCACGCGCTCGAGTATCTTGCCGAAGCGGTTCTTGGCGTCGCTAGCGGAAATCTTGGCGGGCTCGACGAGTTCCCCGCGGGCGTTGCGGATCCTGATGGCAGGCGACGACATGGCCACTCCTTGGTGAGAAGGTCATTCTACGCCTGTTGGCTAATATAGCCAACTTAGCCAAGTGGACGCGCGTTGCCCCAAGAAGCACCTG
>JADLEZ010000180.1 GCA_020845855.1 Burkholderiales bacterium | reverse complement strand
TGGCTGCCGCGACGCCGTGCTCGAGGGTCGCGCCGCGAGGCGGACATATTGATGATGCTATGATATGCTTTGATGATGCGCACCACGATCAATCTCGATGACGAACTGCTGGCAAGCGCCAAGAAGGTGGCGGCCGAAACCGGACGCACGCTCACCGACGTGTTCGAGGACGCGCTGCGCGAGTCGCTCGCGCGTCGTCGGCAGGCCCGCGAGCGGAGCCGGATCACGTTGCCGACGTTTCGCGGCCGGGGCCTGCAGCCAGGCGTCGATCTCGACGATGCCGTGGCGTTGCTCGACCTGATGGAAGGCCGCTGACCGTCGTGCTGATGCCGGACGTCAACGTTCTCGTGTACGCGTACCGCGAGGACTCGACCAAGCATGCCCTGCATCGCCGCTGGCTCGACGCGTTGGTTAACGGCGATCAGGCGTTCGGCCTGGCAGGTTTGGTCGTATCGGGATTCCTGCGCGTCGTGACCCACCCAAGGATCTTCGACCCACCGGCGCCGGTCGCTCGGGCGCTGGCGTTTGCCTCGACGCTCGTCGAAGCGCCGCAGCGCGTCGTGATCGAGGCCGGTGCGCGCCACTGGGGCATCTTCGCCCGCCTGTGCCGACAGAGCGACGCTCGCGGCAATCTCGTGCCGGACGCCTATCTCGCCGCGCTCGCGATCGAGTCGGGTTGCGAACTCGTCACCGACGATCGCGACTTTGCGCGCTTCGAAGGCCTGCGCCTGCGCCACCTCTCGTCCTGAGGCGCCGTAGCCCGCTCGAGCGGCGGTAGGCTCCCGTCGCCGTCGACGAACACTCGCTGCAATCGAGCCATGCTCGATCCTCCGGTCATGACTATACTGCCGCCATGGCCGTCTCGCCTTCCGTGACGATGGACGCGATCGACGCCGGATCGAGCGTTCTGCTGCTCGTGGATTTCCAGTCCCGGCTGATGCCGGCGATTCACGATGGGCAGAACGTGACGGCGCGCGCGCTGCTGCTCGCGCGGGTCGCGCACGCGCTGGACATTCCGGTCCTCGGAACGGAACAGAACCCGAACGGCCTCGGACCGAACGTCGAGGCGATCCGTGCCCGATGCGCGGTCACGCTGCCCAAGACCCGCTTCGACGCGTGCGCCGACGGCCTCGTCGAAGCCCTGCACGCAGCCAGGCCCGGCGCCGGCCAGGTGGTCGTGGCCGGCTGCGAGGCGCATGTGTGCATGATGCAGACCGCGCTCGGGCTGCTGCGCGCGGGCAAGCGGGTGTGGGTGGTAAGCAACGCCTGCGGCTCGCGCCGTCCGGTCGATCACGCGGCCGCCATGGATCGGCTCGACCGGGCCGGCGCCACGCTCGTGACGCACGAGATGGTGGTGTTCGAGTGGCTGCGGGACTGCGCGCATCCGGGATTCAAGGACGTGCTGGGAATCGTCAAGGAAGCCGGCTGACCGCTGGCCGTTCCCCACAACAGTTCGGCCTTGGACGGGAAGTAGCGGTAGACGGTGCCGATGGCGACGCCGGCCGTTGCCGCGACGTTCGCGACCTGTCGCTTCGACCGGCAGACGAGTCCTACACCCTCCGTCCCGTGTCATCCGTCGGCGCATGCGCCGAGGGATCTGCTGGTACGTCCTATGGATCCCTCGCTTCGCTCGGGATGACACGGAGGCGCTGGCTGCTCGTTGAGTGTGTCATTCGGAGCGCAGCGAGGAATCTTGATTCTCGCCAAACGACACAGCTTTGCGTCTGGTCACGCGACCTTCGACAAACTAGTCGGCCCCCAACCGCCCGCTCCACCCGGCCCCGCCCAGGTAGACGCTGTCGCTCCACCAGCCGCCGTTGGCCGCGATGTCGAACTCGTTGTTGAGCACCTGGTCGCGGTAGTTGTTGTACTCGGCGCTGATGCCGCCGTCGCCGCCGAGCGTTCGGCTGTAGCCGCCGTCGCCCGCATCGCGCCGGCTCCAGCCGTCGCCCTGCTGTCCCGTGAACCGCGTGGTGTTGCTCATGGAGTACGAGCCCGCCACCATGCCCGGGTCGACGTTCGCGCGCGCCTGCGCCTCGGCGACGACGGTGGGCGGCGGCGCCGGCGCGGCAGTCCAGCCGGTCGGTGCATGCTGCTGCCAGCCGTCTTGATGCTGGCGATACACCTTGCCGTCGTCGCCGGCATACGTCTCGTTGCGGGCGGAGTCGGGGTTCCAGCCGCCGTTCTTCGCGAGGCTCGCGTAATACGCGTTGGCCGAGATGTAGGTCGGCACGTTGGGCACCGGCCCGGCATTCGCGCCGTCGGCGCTGCTCACCATCGACATGTCGTAGCCGCGCTCCGGCCCCATGTGGCGAATCGGCACCTGCGGCCCCGAGTTCGCGAATGCGCTTGCTGCGGCCGCGTTGAACACCGGCGGCGGCGCGTTGACGGCCACGGCGGGCGCGACCTTCGCCGGCGCTGCAGGCTTGGCTACTTTCGCCTTGGGAGGCTTGAACCACGCGCGATACACGTTCGCGCTCGCCGAGCCGCAGCAGGGGTAGTGTCCCCAGTAGCCGGGGTCGAAGCGGGCGCCGCCGAAGTACGGCGCGGACCACGCGGCGGTCGCGAGCCCGGTCGCAAACCCATACGTGTAGCCGACGCGCGGGTTGAACACCGGCGCCGCGGCGAGGCCGTAGGTCGCAGGCGCGGGATACCACGCATCGCCGATCCAGGAGGGGTACGCGTAGCCCGTGCCGTACACCACCGTGCCGCCGGTCCCGATCACCGCGCCGAGGTAACCCGGCGTGTAGCCTTCGTACACGACGTCGGGGGTCGCGCCGTAGATGCGCACGAAGGTGACGAAGTGGACCGGCGACGTCGGCGGAATCGCGTAGATCGCGGCCGGCACCGAGGTCGCCACCGACCACGGCCCGCCGACTTGCGCCGCGGTGAACCAGATGCCCGCCTTCACCGCGTAGTACGCGTTATCCGCGCGCAACACCGGCACCGAGGCATTCACCGCGCGCGCGATCGACGTGTTCGGCTCCGCGACGAACCGCGGCGCTCCGTCGAAGGTCGGCGTGAACGCCGGTCCGCCCGTGCGCGGCACGGTCGCGGTCTGCGCAATCGCGTTCTCGGCCACCGCTTCGCGCGCCTGCGGCGTGCCCGCCACCGCGGGCAGCACGGCACCGGCGAGCGAGGTCGGCGGAATGCGCGCGAAGTCCGCCGGCAGCGCGTCGCTGGCGACAAAGGTCCACGGCCCGCTCATCGACGGCGCGCGGAACCAGCGCCCCGCGAGCAGCAGGTAGGTGGAGGACGCGTCGCGCAACACATCGCTCGTGGTGTTGGTCGCCCACGACAGCGCCGTGCCGACGATCGGCGCGAAGTCGGGGCTGCCCTTGAACACGACGAGCTCCGCGGGAACTTCGCTGGTGTAGATGACGGGGACGCCTTGCGCGAGCGACGGCTTGGGATTGGCCTTGCGTCCGCCGCTCAGCAGGTCGACCGTGCGGGTGGCCGCCACCTGCTTCGCCACGGCATCGATTCCGTTCGGCGGCAGGAACGGCTGCGTCCACGGTCCGTCGAGCGAGTCCGCCATCAGCCACCCGTCGTACACGCGCAGGAACACCTGCGGCGCAGCGGGGCTCTTGAGGATCAGCGCGCGCGTGTTGACGATGCGCGTGAAGCCGGCGCTGCCCGCCACCGGCTTCCACACCGGCGCGCCGTCGATCGGGATCAGGATGGCCGGCGCCATGCTGACGATCACGCGCGGCGGCGCGTTGGACACCGCGACCGGCCGCGGCGTGACCGTGGTCGCGGCGAGCGACGCCTGCAGGCGATCGAGCGACACCGCGCCGATCGTCGACGTGAGCGCCTTCGCAAGCGGCGCCCGCAACGCTGCACCGCGATCGGGCAGCGCGGGAAAGTCGACCTTGGTCAGCGCGAGGTCGGCGAAGCCCACCGTGCGCGTGGTCTTGTCCACGCGCGTGGTCGCGGTGCCCTCGATCGTGCCGAAGGTCTCGTCGCGCGGGCCGGCCCGCTTGACCGCCGCCGCCGCGCGAAATGCGATCGCGTTGCCGGACCAGGTGAGGACCTGCGGCGAATAGACCAGCACGGCGCCGTCGCCGACGACGAGATGTCGCGGCCAGCCGGCGGCGGGCACGGCGGGACCTTGCGCCGCGGCAGCGCCGCACGCGAGCGTCAGGACGAGCAGCACGAACTTCGCGATCATCGTGGATTCCATGGAAACTCGAGGGCCGAGCGGCGCCACCGCCGTCGACCGCGCCGGAATTCTACGGCATCGCGCGCTGAGCGTGCATGCGAGCAAGACTGTACAACCCGGACGCCGGCGAAATTGTTGCGCGATGTAAGAAAGTGTAATCGCGTCATCGCGCGTGCCCGCCAGCCCGTTGGTCGCCGGAGCAGCGCCATTTTTTGCGACCCAGTCGGAGGGGACATGACGCAACGAGACGGGAACGACCCCCACGCTCACTTCGTTCGCTGCCCCCAGAGGGGGCGCAGATCGCGCTCGGGGCGGCCCTTCGCGCGAGCGAGCACTTTCGCGTTCGCGGCCTGCCTCGGCGCGACCCTGGCCCTGCCGGCCGCCGCGCTCGAACCCACCGCGCAGGTGGTCGAGTTCTACAACGCCTCGCTGAAGCACTACTTCGTCACGGCCTTTCCGGAGGAGGCCGCGATGCTCGACGCGGGCAACGCCGTCAAGGGCTGGGCGCGCACCGGCGTCACCTTCAGCGCCTGGCTCGCGGCAGCCGACGATCCGGACGCGGTCCCGGTGTGCCGCTTCTTCGGCAAGCCCGACGCCGGTCCCAATTCGCACTTCTACACGGCCGACGCGGCGGAATGCGCCGCGGTGAAGGCCAATCCCGACTGGGTCTACGAGGCGGTCGCCTTCCACATCCGCGTCCCGCAGAACGGCGCCTGCCCGGGCGGCACCGAGGCCGTGTACCGCAGCTTCTATCCGGGCGCAACGGTCAGCGAATCGAACCACCGCTTCCTGACCGACCTCACCATGCACCAGAAGATGGCCGGGTCGTCCACACTCGAGGGTGTCGTCATGTGCGCGCCGCTGTCGACCGCGCAACGGCAGGCCGACGCGGTGCGCCTCCTCGAGCAAGCCACGTTCGGCCCCACCGACGCCCTCGTCGCGCACGTGCTCGCGGTGGGGACGGACAAGTTCCTCGACGAGCAGCTCGCCGCGGCGGGGTCGCGCTACTCGAGCAACAAGTACGTGCCCGCCGGCGGCGCCGCCACCTACTGCGCGACCGATCCCAATCCGTACTGCGCCCGCGACTACTACAGCCTGTTCCAACTGCGCAACGACTTCTTCCGCAACGCGCTCGCCAACGGCGACCAGCTCCGCCAGCGGGTCGCGTTCGCGCTGTCGCAGATCCTGGTCACCTCCGGCCTCGACATCAACGTCGCCTACGGCATGGCGATCTACCAGCAGCTCTTCCTGGATCACGCGTTCGACAACTACGAGACGCTGCTGACCAGGGTGACGCTGTCGTCGGTGATGGGCGAGTACCTCAACATGGTCAACAACGACAAGCCGGTCGCGGGCACCAATCCCAACGAGAACTACGCGCGCGAGCTCCTGCAGCTCTTCTCGATCGGCCTTTGGGAGCAGGGCCCCGACGGCACGCTGCTGCGCGACGCGAACGGCGAGCCCATCCCGACCTACGACCAGTCCACCGTCGAAGGCTTCGCGCACGTGTTCACCGGCTGGACGTTTCCGGTGCTTCCCGGCCAGCCGCCGCGCACGCACAACTTCAAGAACTTCCTGGGCGAGATGGTCGGGGTGGCGGGCAACCACGACACCGGCGCCAAGTCGTTGCTCTACGGTGCGGTGGCGCCGGCGGGCCTGACCATGGACGCCGACCTCGCCAACGCGATCCGCAACGTATTCTTCAATCCGAACGTCGGCCCCTTCATCGGCAAGCAGCTCATCCAGAAGCTCGTCACCGGCGACCCATCGCCGCAGTACGTCGGCCGGGTGGCCGCCGTGTTCAACAACAACGGGCAAGGTGTGCGCGGCGACATGAAGGCGGTGGTGCGCGCGATCCTGGCCGACCCCGAGGCGCGCGGCGCAGTCAAGCTCGATCCCGGCTACGGCAAACTGCGCGAGCCGGTGCTGTTCCTCACCGCCGCGGCGCGCAGCGTGAACACGGCCACGGACGGCGTCTACTTCGGACCAGCCGGAGCCGCGCTCGGGCAGAACCTCTTCTATCCGGAGTCGGTGTTCAACTACTATCCGCCGGACTACGTGCTGCCGGGGTCCACCCTGCTCGGGCCGGAGTTCGCGCTGGCCAACGCAAGCACCTACATCAATCGCGCCAACGTCGCCAACACGCTCGCGTTCGGCGTCATCGCGCCCACGCCGACGTACCCGGGCGCCACCGGCACCAGGCCGGACTGGACCGCGCTGCAGGCGGTAGCCGCCGACACCGGCGCACTCATCGCCAAGGTCGACGCACTGCTGCTCCACGGCGCGATGCCACCCGCGATGCGCGCGGGGCTCGCGAGCGCCATCGATGCATTGCCCGCGTCCGACACGCTCAGTCGTGCCAAGACCGCGTACTACCTCGTCGTCACCTCGTCCGAATACCAGGTGGAGCGCTGATCATGCACAGAACCAGTCGACGTCACTTCCTCCAGCGCGCCGGCGCGCTCGCGATGCTCTGCGCGATACCGCAGGCGCGCGCGCAAGCCGCGGGCGACTACAAGGCGCTGGTCTGCGTGTTCCTGTACGGCGGCAACGACGGCAACAACACGGTCGTGCCGCTCGACAGCGCGGGCTATGCGCAATACGCGGCGGTGCGCAGCGCGGCGTCCGGCCTGCAGCTCGCGCAGTCCTCGCTGCTGCCGATCCAGCCGGCGAGCGCCGCCACACCCTACGGCCTGCATCCCAGCCTTCCCGAGCTGCAGGCGCTGTTCGACCAGCGCAAGCTCGCCATCCTCGCCAACGTCGGCACGCTGGTGCAGCCCATTTCGAAGCAGCAGTACAAGCCCGGGCAGGTGCCGCTGTCGCTGTACTCGCACTCCGACCAGCAGGCGCAATGGCAAAGCTCCGTTTCCGACGTCGCCTCCGGCACCGGCTGGGGCGGGCGCATCGCCGACAAGGTCGCCACGCAGAACGATAACGGCTTTCCGGTCGTGACCTCGCTCGGCGGCACGGTGCTGTACACCACCGGCAAGACGACTCGCGCGCTCGCCATTCCCGCCTCGGGCTCGTTCGCGCTCGGCGGCTACAACAACAGCGCGGCGAGTGCCGCACGCCTCGCGGCGCTGAAGCAGTTCCTCGCAGCGGGCTCGGGCAATCAGTTCGTCGCGGCCGCCAACGCCATCGGCGACCAGGCGCTCACGCTGTCCGCGGTGATGAGCCCGATCCTCGCCAACGCCAACTCCGCGGTCGCGCCGCTGTTCGCGCCGCTGTCCGGCAACGCCACCGCGAGCGCGCTGTTCCAGGTCGCGAAGACCATCGAGGCCCGCGCCGCGACCGGGGCCAAGCGGCAGATCTTCTTCGTCTCGCTCGGCAACTTCGACACCCACGCCAACCAGGCGCCCACGCAGGCGAACCTCTTCGCGCAGCTGTCGCCTGCGTTGAAGGCGTTCTACGACGCGACGGTCGCGCTCGGTGTGGCGAGCGAGGTCACCACGTTCACGCTGTCCGATTTCGGGCGCACGTTCCAACCCGCGTCGGGCGCGGGCACCGATCACGCGTGGGGCAACCACCAGCTCGTCATCGGCGACGCGGTGAAGGGCGGCGACTTCTTCGGCAAGTACCCCACCCTCGCGCTCGGCGGGCCCGACGACGCCGAGCAGCGCGGGCGCTGGATCCCCACGACTTCGGTGGACCAGTACGGCGCGACACTCGCCAAGTGGTTCGGGGTAGCGGCGACGGACCTGCCGGCGGTGTTTCCGTACCTGTCGCGATTCCCGGCGAGCGACTTGGGGTTCATGGCGTGAGGGCAGCACCCCTCACCCGCCCTGTCGGGCACCCTCTCCCCGCGAGTAAGCGAGGCGGCGAGCGAAGCGAGCAAAGGCCCGAAGGACACCTGAGCGAGCGGGCCGAAGGCCAGGCGCGCAGCGCGCGTCCGCGAACGATGGTGGCGGCCGACATGCCGCCGCGGCGCACCACGCGGGCATCTCCGAGGCCGCGCGTCGCCGAGCGACCGAGGGCGACCGACAACACTAGCGTCCCGCGTTGCCTCGCCGGTTCCGGAGGTCGCCGCGGGGAGAGGGTCGGGGTGAGGGGTGCCGCCGGTCTTCTCGTTGCTCTTGTACTCTTCGCATCTCCTGCCCTCGCCCAGGACACCACCCACGGCAAGGCGCTGTACAAGACCTATTGCCAGGTCTGCCATACGGTCGACCCGAGCACGGCGGTCGAGCCGTTCAACCACATCATGCGCGCCGCGAACGATCCCCTGAAGATCGCTGCCGCGGCGGCGGTCGACCCATCGCAGATGGGCTGGATCACCACCACGCTGTCGGCCGCCGACATGGCCGACATCGCCGCGTACCTCGGCACCTTCGTCGCCGCCTCGGCAACCGTAACCGTGGTCGAGTTCTACGCCATCGCGCGCGACCACTACTTCATGTCGGCGGCAGCACAGGAGATCGCGGACCTCGACAGCGGCGTGCACGCGGGCTGGGTCCGCAC
>JADLEZ010000179.1 GCA_020845855.1 Burkholderiales bacterium | reverse complement strand
GTGGTGGCGCTTGCCGACGGCAATTTCACCTGCACCGGGCCGATGTTCAAGGGCTTCAAGATGGCACTGGGGCCGATGGCGGTGCTGCAAAAGGGCAACGTGCGCGTGGTGCTCGCGTCGAAGAAGGTGCAGGCCGCCGACCAGGAGATGTTCCGCCACGTCGGCATCGAACCCGCGCAGCAGCGCATCCTCGCGCTCAAGAGCTCGGTGCACTTCCGCGCCGACTTCCAGCCGATCGCGAAGGAAGTGCTGGTCGTCGTAGCACCGGGGCCGGCGAAGGCGGATCCGACGATGTTCGAGTGGACGCGGCTGCGAACAGGACTCCGGCTGAAACCTCTCGGCCCGGCGTTTGAAGGCGGGGCTAGGGACTAGGGGCTACTAGGGGCTGGGGATCGGCGGTGGGATGCGAAAGGCGTTGGCTGGCGATGGTCGGAAAAAACGAGGCAGCGTTGGCATCGTAACAACGTTCCCTAGCCCCTAGTCCCCAGCCCCTAGCCCCGCCTTTCGAACCCATGCGCCGCAAGTTCGTCATCGCGCTGATCAAGCACGAGACCAACACCTTCTCGCCGCTGGCGACCCCGCTCGCGGCTTTCGGCCACGGCGAGGGACCCGCGTTTGGCGACGAGGCGCGGGCGCGCTTCGAGGGCACCAACACGCCGATGGCCGCGTACCTCGACCTCGCGCGCCGCGAGCATGCCGAGGTCGTCACGCCGGTCGCCGCCGAGGCGTGGCCGTCGAACAAGGCTTCGCGCGCGACGTTCGAGGCGATCGTGCGGCCGCTCGAAGACGCGGTGCGCGGCGGCTGCGACGCCGTGTTCCTGGACCTTCACGGCGCGATGGTGATCGAGGACTGCGACGACGCGGAAGGCGAGATCGTGCAGCGCTTGCGCCGCATCGCACCGCAAGTCCCCATCGCGGTCACGCTCGACTACCACACCAACCTGTCGGCGGCGCTGGTCGACCACGCGACGGTGATCACCGGCTACAAGACGTACCCGCACGTGGACATGTACGAGGCCGGCATGCTCGCGGGCGGCATCCTCGTCGGCGCGCTCGACGGTGCGGTGGAACCGGTGATGGCGTGGGGATGGAAGCCGCTGTTGGCCTCGATCATGCGCCACGCGCCGGAGGACGGCCCGTCCGGCGACATCCTCGCGTTCGCCCGGCGCATGGAAGCCGACGGCACCGTGCTCGCGGCGACCCTCCTGCCGTCGTTCCCGCACGCCGACACGCCGTACACGGGTGTCTCCGCCGTCGTGGTCGGCGACGCCCGCCACGGCGGCCGCGAGCATGCGCGCGCGGTGTGCACGCACATGCTGAAGCTAGCCTGGGACCGGCGCGACGAGTACGTGTTTCGTGCGCCGCCGCTCGCGGAGTCGGTCGCGCACGCCAAAGCGCTCGGGCTCGCCAATCCCGGCGCACCGGTGCTGCTGATCGACCATTGCGACAACTGCGGCTCCGGCGGCGCGCAGGACGTCATGGCGGTGGTGGCCGAAGTCCTGAAACAGCGGCTCGACGGCGTCGCCATCGCGCCGATCCGCGATCCCGAAGCGGTCGCGACCATGATCGACGCCGGCGTGGGCCAGCGGGTGCGGATTGCGCTCGGCGGCCACACCGACATGCCGAGCATCGGGCTTGCGGGCGAGCCGCTGCCGGTCGCAGGCCGCGTGCAGGCGGTCACCGACGGGCAATTCACCGTGACCGGCCCGATGTACACCGGCGTGCGCATGCACCTCGGGCGCACCGCGGTGCTCGATGCGGGGTCCGCGCAGATCGTGGTCACCGAGCGCCCGCATGAGCCGTTCGACCTCGGCGTGTTCACGCACGCCGGCATCGACCCGCGGCGCAAGCGCTACGTCGTGCTCAAGTCGCGCATCCACTATCGCGCCGGCTTCAAGCCGATCGCCGCGCACGTCGTCGAGTGCGCGGGCGTGGGGGTCACCAACGCCGACCTGTCGGTGTACCCGTACCGCAAGCTGACCCGGCCGATTTTCCCGCTCGATCCGATGTAAGCCTCGCCCCCTCGTTCTTCCCATCGCGCGAGCGGCCATGGTCCCGGAGCGCAGCTACGTCCTGCTGATCGACGTAGGTCCGGTCCGGCTTCGCGCTTCTTCGCAGCAAGTCGCGAACACCTCGGCCGCGCGCTGTAGCAGCTCGAGCCGCCACTGCCCGATCTGGTTCGCTCACCAAATTTCTACCAGGCGTACCTCGGCGTTCGGCAGTGCAACCGGCGCGACGGCGTGGTTGCCATCGCGTTCGAGCTTAACGCGATATGCGCCGTTGTAGGGTTCGCGGTGAATTTCCAGGCTGCGATCGATGAGATCGACAATCCAGTTTCTGAATGCTCGTCCAGCGCAACTGGGTCTTGCACGGACACAATGGCCGCTTCCCCGACCGCGGCCACGAAGGCACGGGTCAGCCGATTCACCGCGTGCATGTGCCGAGGACCAATTGGCGCCTTTTCGATTAGCTCCCCATCGACCAATTCGACTCGGGTTTCGGGCGGCATAATCCCCGCGTCGCCCATTTTTTGGAACTGGGCAACGGTGAGGCGTGCTCTCGTTGGCGTGAATACGGCGCTCATGACGAGCGATTCTAGCGCAGCGACGATGGACTTGCAGATTGCCGATCCGTGCGCTCTATGGGACGGATCTCCGAGACCGCGGATCGTTGCGTGAGATTCGCGTAAATCGGCCCGGATCAGTGGCGCTCGGCACGGAAGCGATGCAGGGCCGCCGTAGCGCAACCTATTGTTAATGACGGCGCTCTTGACTCAGAAATCCTGCTACGAACCAGGGGATCGTGGGTTCGAATTGTCGGGCGCGCCAGATACTGGCCCCCATTTTGGGGCCGTCCGCCTGCGCGCCGGTGGTCATGCAAAATTCCTACCGCAGCAACTGGCGACGTCTTTTGAGCCGCCGGTAGAAGGACGCGCGAATGCGCTCTACGCGTACGTCCGCGAATCTGGCGCGGCGCGAAGTCCTCCGGTGGACGCCGGCACCCTGGCGAAGATCGGCCGGTATCTCGCTGTGAACCACTCTGTCGTTTCGGCGAGCCCGACAGCGCAAAAAAAAACTCAGCCGCGCGGATTCTGCCCGGTATGATGGGTGTCCGCTAGTTGCTGTGCGATGAATGCACCGTGATCGACGGTCATCACCGTCTCGCCAAGGCGCGCCGCGAGGGTGTGCACCGGATTGCGGTGCATCGGGTGCGTTGTCCGGAGCACCTCGCCTTTCTGACCTCCGTCCGAGCCTACGAGACGTATGTCGAGTACTGGAATTCGAAGCTCGACCACGTACCGCGAAACGCTCAGCGCGTCCGCCTTTTGAACCGCGGAACGCGAGCGTGAGAGAACTTCGCCCGCGGCATCGGTCGTCGCGGCGCGATCGAGACCGGGCGACGGATAGGAAATCCAATGCTCGTTCGGAGGGTATCGTCGGATCTGTTCGCCGCGGTCAAGAGGCGAGCCGAGCGCGAAACGGTGCCGGCAAGGTGCGAGGTGGGCGTGCGTGGCTGCTTCAGGCTACGCCGGCAGTCTGGTGTGGGATGGGCGGTGGGACGCCGCGGTTGCGAGGCATCCCCACGCGCGTTGCGAGTCGTGGTCACCAGGCGATGCGTTGATCGAACTCGTACGCCGGAGCGGGTTGGGCCTGGGGGTCGAGTTGGCCGCGCGCGGCCTCGGGCATGTCCCTTAAGCGGCGCGCCGCGCGCCGGGGCGACGGGCGGTGGATGGATCGGCTCGCTTAAGGTGGCCGAGGATGGCGCGCAGCGTGCTGGGGTCGGTGATGAAGGCGACGGTGCGCATTTGGGGTGGCGCAAATCGCGCAAGTCGGCCGCCGATGCAGCATCGCGGGCGGGTACGCAATGCCGCGACGCTTCCAGAACGCCGCGGCAAAGGCCACAATGCGCAAGGCAAGCGGACGTCGGCCAGAAGGCCGGCTCACGAGCACGCCCGCGCCGAGTTTCGCCCGACGACTGACCACGAAGGAGATGACCGATGGCCGACCCCTGGCTCACGACCCTGATCACCCGGACGCCCCAGGAGGGTTTCGAGCTCGCCATCACGTTGAGCCGCCGGGGCGTCAAGTACACGCAGCCGGACACGGACGTGCTCAAGAGCCTTCGCCAGGAGTACGCCAATTCCGCCGACGCGCTCACCGCGGCATCGCAGGTCGTCGCGATCAACTTCCAGACCGTCGCCGCCGCGAACGACTACTGGCGGAATGGGCGGAGTTCAGGAAGCACTACCGGGCGAAGCTGAAGGTCAATCCTGACCGGGTGCGGGCCCGATCCGTCGCCCCGCAGCGGTTCGTCGCCCGACCTGAACCCCGACGGCAGCGCTGGCGCACCGGGCTCGCGGGGAACCGCCGCGGCCGAACCGGTCCGATGAGGCCGGATTCGATCGAGGGAGTCTGACCCGCTTGCCATCACGCCGTGGCATGATGGGCTCATGGATTCGGTCGCGAAGCGCACGCGGGTTCAGGCGGCTCTCTCGAAGGTCGTCATCGCGGCGCTCCTGGCGACGATGGGCATCGCCACCGGCGAGTCGCAGGTCGGCAACGCGAGCGAGGCGGCCAGGCGCGACCTTGCCGCAATGCAGGGGCGCTGGAACTGGAACGGATCGGGCGCGACCGGGCCGGGCGACTTCGCGGCCACACGCAGGTTCCTCGGAGGCGGCCGCAGCGTCGTCGACATCGCAAAGTTCGATCCCGACGACTACGCGGTGATCGTCAAGGGCGCCGAATTCCGGTTCGGGAACGGCAACCCGCCGGGCCGGGCGACGGCGACGCTCGACCCGACCCGGCTGCCAAAATGGATCGACTTCAAGGATTCGAACAACCGCGTCTGGATCGGCGTCTACCGGCTCGACGGCGACGTCTTGACGATCGTGGTGAGCAACGAACAGAAGCGACCGAAGGACGCCGGCACGCACCACTTCGGCGAAGGATCGATCCGACTCGTCCGCGACGGCAGCGCGCGGAAGTAGCGCGCCGGGATTCGCGCCGCCGCGTCCCGTGGCGGCGCGCCGAAGGTCGAGGGCGGATCCGCGCGGAATCCACGCGAGCCGTTCGCCGCCGGCGGAATGCCGCGCGAGCCCGTGGTTCGGAACGGTCCTGCGGCGGACCGCGAGCCCGACCCTGCAGATCTCGGACACGCACTTGAGCCGCACCAAGCCGCAGTTCGCGCCGAACTGGGCGCCGCTGCGCGACTGGATCGGCGGCGAACGCGCCGACCTGATCGTCCACACCGGAGACCTGACGGTCGACGGCGCCGGCGGCGACGCCCGCCACGGCGGCCGCGAGCATGCGCACGCGGTGTGCACGCACATGCTGAAGCTAGCCTGGGACCGGCGTGACGAGTACGTGTTTCGTGCGCCGCCGCTCGCGGAGTCGGCTTCAAGCCGATCGCCGCGCACATCGTCGAGTGCGCGGGCGCGGGGGTCACCAACGCCGACCTGTCGGTGTACCCGTACCGCAAGCTGACCCGGCCGATTTTCCCGCTCGATCCGATGTAAGCTTCGCCCCTCGTTCTTCCCCAACGCGCGAGCGGCCATGGTTCCGGAGCGCAACTACGTCCTGCTGATCGACGTCGGCAACACCTTTTTCAAGTGGGGGCTGTACCGGCCGTCGGCGACCGGCTCCGCGCGCGAGAACCGGGTCGAGTCCGGGCATGCGCTGCTCGAGGAAATTCCCTCGCTGCACGTGCAGTTCGCGAAGCTGCCCACGCCGGCGAGCATCGTCATCTCCAACGTCGCCGGCACGCGTGTTCGCGCTACCACGATCCGCGCGCTGGAAGTGTGGCCGGACGCGCCGCCGCCGTACTGGCTGGTGCCGCAGGATGCGCAGTGCGGTGTGGTCAACAGCTACCGCAACCCGGCGCAGCTCGGCAGCGACCGCTGGGCGGCGCTGATCGGCGCCCGGCATCTGCTGGGCGCGGTGCCGGCCATGGTGGTGGTGTGCGGCACCGCGACCACGATCGACTTCCTAAGCGGCGACGGGATGTTCAAGGGCGGCGTCATCCTGCCGGGTGTGGGCCTCATGCTGCGCTCGCTGCACGAGGGCACCGCGGCGCTGCCCGACGCGAGCGGCGACTTCTTCGCGTACCCCACGCAGACGGCGGACGCCATCGCGAGCGGCTGCCAGCACGCGCAGGCCGGCGCGATCGAGCGGATGTTCGCCAACGAGAAGCGGGCGGCCCCGGAAGTCGTGTGCGTGCTGTCCGGGGGCGCGGCGGGCGCGGTCGCGCCGCGGCTCGCGATCCCGTTCACGGCCATCGACAACCTCGTGATCGAGGGGCTGTACGTGATCGGCCAGACGCTGTAGGCGCCTTCATTGCGGCGCGAGTGACGCGAGCACCACATGAGCTCGGCCGACAGCTGGATCGCAGATAGATCCTAAGCGTCGACCGCGGCCGGGCGCACCGTCATCGGATCAGGCGAGCATGTCCTCGCGCTTGCCCAGCCCCCAGAACAGGATCGCCAGCGGCAGGAAGTTCAGCACGATCAATACCGCTCCGAAGGCCGATGCCGTGCCGAGATTAGCGTTGACCACCTCGTTGAAGATCTCGATGCTCATCGTCACGTTCGGCCCGGATTGCAGCATCAGGGTGGTGTTGAGTTCGCGAATCGTGTTCGACCAGGTCAGCAGCGCCCCCGACACCACCGCCACCGCGACGAGCGGTACCGTACTCTTCGCGAAGGTCCGGGCCGGCCCGGCGCCCAGGTTCAGCGATGCATACTCGGTGTCCCGCGAGATCTGATGCAGCATCGATACCGAGGATCGCACCGAGAACGGCAGCCGCCGGACGAAATACGCCAGGATGAGGATCAGTCCGGTTCCGGTGAGCGCGATCGGGGGCTCGTGGTAGGCCGCGACCAGGCCGACGCCCAGCACCACGCCAGGCACGGCGAACGACAGCATGATCAGCGAATCGAGCGTGCTCGCCAGAACTCCCGAGCGGCGCACGACGATGTAGCCCACGATCACACCGACCAGCGCACACAACAAGGTGGCCACCGTCGTGAACAATACCGTGTTCGACAGCGGCACCCACAGGCGGGGCAGGATCGCACGGAAGCTGTCCAGCGAGAATTCGGGCAGCAGCATCGGGCCGTTGGCCTTCAGGAATGCCGACACGACGACGTTCAGGATCGGCAGGATCGACAGCCCGGTGAGCCCGAAGACGAAGGCGGTGGCGGCGATGCGTTTGGCTTTCGGCTGCTCCATTGGCGCCAGCGGATTGATCGTGGTTGCCGGATGCGTGTGGCGATGCGCAATATATCGCTGCAGCGCCAACGCGAGCACGGTGACGGTGATCATCAGGACCGCCAATGTACTGCCCACGATGGGCTCGCCGCCGAATTCGTTGACGAATTCGCTGTAGATCAGCACCGACAGGACGCGGAAGCGCTCGCCCAGCAGAATCGGCGTGCCGAGCTCGGAGAATGCGGCGACGAACACCAGCAGCGCTCCGGTGCTGATCGACGGCACCAGGAGCGGCAGCAGCACGGTGAAGAAGCTCCGCAGCTCGCTCGATCCGAGATTGCGCGCGGCATCCTCCACGCTCTGGTCGATCGTGCGCATGGCCGCCGACATCATCAGGAACACGAACGGGAAGAACTGCAGGATGAACACGAAGATGATGCCCTGCGCACCGTAGATCGACGGCAGCTGGATGCCGATGTCGGCGAACCAGCCCGAGACGATGCCGCTGCGGCCGAACAGGATCACCCACGAGTAGGTGCCGATGAAGGGTGGCGACACGAACACCATCACGACCGCTGCTCGCACGAAGGTCCGGCCCCAGATGCGGTAGCGCGCGACGAAGTACGCGGCCGGCACACCGACAAGCACGGCGCCGATGGTCGCGCCGATGCTCACCTTGAAGCTGTTGATCAGCGTCTGGTAGTAGTAAGGGTTGGTGAAGAACGTGACGTAGTTGGCGACGACGCCGGCCGCCTCCTCCTTGGCTGAGAAGCTCAAGGCGACGACCTTGAGTACCGGATAGACCAGCAGCGCCGTGATCAGCGCAAAGACCGCCAAGGTCGCGAGCGGCCAGAAGCCGAGCAGCCCTTGCAGGCGCAACGAAGCCGCGCGCAGGGGGAGCGCTCCGTTCATCCCGTCGTGCCTGGGAAGGCGGTCAGCGAAGACGGTGCGACGCGTACGCCGACGCGCTCGCCGACTCGCGGCATCGGCATGTCGCCGGAGGTGAGCATCAGGCAAACCACATCGCAGCCTTCGGCCACGCGGATCACGTGGCGCACGCTGTCGCCGGTGTAGATCGCATCGATGACTTCGCCCGACAGGCTGGCATCGGCGCCAGGCGCGCACAGGTGCGCCTGATGGGGTCGGAATCCGATCACCACGGCGGCATCGTCGCCATGGACACGTCCGGCCGGCACGGCGAACACACCGCCGGGCGTCCGGAACGACACGGTGCCATCGGCCAAGGCTTCGCCCCTGCGCTGCGCGGGGAGAAAATTGCTCTCGCCGACGAAACCGGCGACGAAACGCGTGGCCGGCTCGCTGTAGATCTTGCTCGGCGTGCCGACCTGCTCGATCCGCCCGCGCTGCATCACGGCGATGCGATCCGACAGGCTCAGCGCCTCTTCCTGATCATGCGTCACGTAGATCGTCGTCACCCCGATCTCGCGCTGCAGCGCGCGGATCTCGCGACGCAGATGCACGCGCAACTCCGCATCGAGGTTCGACAGCGGCTCGTCCATCAGCAGCACCTCGGGCTCGATCACGATGGTGCGTGCGAGCACCACCCGTTGCTGCTGGCCGCCCGAGAGCTCCTGCGGCTTGCGTGCGATCAGCCCTTGCAGATGGGTCATCGCCAGCACGCGCGCCACCCGCCTTTCGATCTCGGCGGCGGGCAGGCCGCGCGCCTTCAGACCATAGGCGATGTTCTCGCGCACCGTCAGATGCGGAAAGATCGCGTAGTTCTGGAAGACCATGCCGGTATTGCGCCGATTCGGCGGCACGTCGTCGATCAGCCGATCGCCGAACCAGATGTGGCCGGTGTCCTGACGCAGAAAGCCGGCCAGGATCCTGAGCAGCGTCGTCTTGCCGCAGCCGCTGGGCCCGAGCAGCGTGAAGAACTCGCCGGCGGCGAGCTCGAGCCGGGTCTGCGACAAGGCCGGGAAGTCGCCAAAGCGCTTGCTGATCGAGTCGATGCGAACCGGAACCGACCGGCCACCGCCCGGGGCGGCGGCGGCCGACGCCCGGGCGTGCGAAGCGGTATCGATCACCGCTGCGTCTTGACGATGATCTGCTGCATGCGCTGCAGCACCTCCTTGTAGTTGGCCGAAGCCCATTCCTCGTCGTAGGGAATGACCTTGAACTTGTCCGGTTGCAGCAAGGCCGGATGCGTGGGAATGCCGCGCACGGTCGGCCTGCGTCCCGGAAATTTCTCGGTCATCTGCACCTGCACTTCGCGGCTCAACATGTAGTCGGCGAAGGTGCGCGCGATGGTCGGATTGCGCGCATTGCGCACCATGAACATGCCTTCCGGATGCACGATGGTGCCGTCGGCCGGATAGATGATGGCGGCCGAGCCCGCTAGCACGTACTTGAACGCGCCTTCTTCATAGGTGACGCCCACCGGATATTCGCCCTGGCCCACCTGCTGGAACACGAGGCTCGAGCGCAGCACGATGTTCATGTTGCGCGTCATGTCCTCGACCATCTTCCAGCCGGCGTCGTTCCTGCCGTAAAGCTGCAGCCAGATCGTCAATGCCGTGTAGGCTGCGCTCGACTTGGCCGGATCGGCGTGAACGATCTTGCCTTTCCATTCCGGCTTGGCCAGGTCGGCCCAGGTCTTGGGCGCCTGCTCGGGGGTGAGCAGCTTGGTGTTGTACATGATCACCATGCTGGTGGCGCCGTACGGCGTGTTGAAGCCGGACGGATCGACCATCTGTGGATACAGATTAGCGAGCTCCTTGGAGCGATACTCCTCGAACAGATCGGGCGCCGATTTACCGCCGCCGGCGAAACCAGCCCACATGATGTCGGCCGCCGGGCGGTTCTTCTCCGCGCGCAGGCGATTGAGCAGGTCCCCGGTGCCGGCCTTCACCGACGACACCTTGACGCCATGCTTGTCGCCGAATTGCTTGGAGGCGAAGTCGACGATCTCGGCGGGAATCGAAGCGTAGATGACCAACTCCTTCTCCGCCGGCTGCGCGAGAAGGCGGCCGCTCGCGGCCAGCGTGCCGGCCGCGAGGCTTGCCTTCAGAGCACGCCTTTTCATCGGTTGCTTCAACGATCGGTTCATGGGGCTCCTCCGTCTTTTCGTTCAATGTGACTCTTGCCTGCGATCAGTTCGTTCACGTAGAGGGCGAGGTCGGCGAGCAGCCGGTCCTCGCGTTTGCCGAGGTCCAGTCCCGAGAGCTGACTGATCCTTGCAAGCCGGTAGCTGATGGTCTTGTAGTGCACGCGCAGGTGGCGGGCGGCGGCCTGCTGCGAGCAATTGCAGTCGAAGAATACTTGCAGCGTGCGCAGCAGCACCTGGCGCTGGCGATCGCTCAGATCGAGCAGGCCGCCGAAGGTACGCGCGACCAGTGCCTTGATATTGCCGTCCTGGCGCAGCCCGAGCAGCACGCCGACCACGCCGCCGCGCTCGAACACGGCGCCGGCGACCGCGCCGTGCTGGCCGGCGACGTCGGCCGAGATGCGTGCTTCCGAATGCGCCTTCTGCAGGCTCAGCAGATCGCTGCGCGGCGCGCTCGCGCCGATGTGGATCGCAAGGCCCGCCGCTTCGCCGGCGATGGCGCGCGCCAAGGTGTCGGCGGTCCGCTCGCAGGCATCGGTGCCTTTGTCCGGCAGCAGGAAGACGATATGGTTCGCGCGCATGCCGATCAGGCGCGGCATGCCCGCACGGTCCTGCTGCTGTTCGCACGCTTCGCGGATACGGCGCCTGCAGGCATCCATCTCGCCGGCACCCCAGCCGTGCGCGCGCGCGAAGTTCTCGATGCCGGTGAACGAGCACAGCATCACCCGCACCGGGCCGCGCGCCTCGGCGTTGATCCGGCGGGCCAGATCCAGCGCCGCATGGCGCACGGCGTCGGTGCCTTCCAGCAGATCCCACAACAGCGCTTCCAGCGTTTCGGTGCGCGCCTTCCTGGCCGCATGCTGCTCGTGCAGGAACAGCGCGGCAGCCATCGCCACCTGACTGATCGCCAGGCGCCCGGCGTCGTCGAGGTTCTCGCCGAACGCCGCGGCCAAGCCGACCACTTCGTTGCCGATCGCGATGCGTTGCGCGTGCAGCCCGCTCGTTCGCTTCTGCGCGGCTGCCGACGACAACGGCGCTCGCAGCGCGTTCACCAGGGGTTCGCGCAGATGCGCCGGCACCTCATCCACCGGCGGGCAAGCGCCGAGCACGCGCAGATCGAGGTCGACGATCATCACGTTCAGCCCGAGGTGCTCGGCCGCACGCGAGGCGATCGCAGCGAGATTGCGGTTGTCGATCAGCAACTGCACGAGGTCGCGCTGCAGATCGGCCAGACCCTTGATCGCCTCGAAGCGCTCGGCCAGCTCGCCGTTCGCGCGGGCGAGCTCGCGTACGGTAGCGCCCTGCTCGGCGTACAGCCGCGCATTGTCGATCGCGATCGAAGTGAGATGCGCCAGCGCGATCAGCCGACTCTTGTCCTGATCGGTGAAGATCGAGGCACGCCTGCGCCACACCTCCAGCACGCCCACCACCGAATTGCTCGACAGCAGCGGTGCGCCCAGCGCGGAGCGCACCCGTTCGACCTGCGCGAGGTCGAAGAAGTCGCGGCTGATCAGCTTGCTCTCGAGGTAGTCGTCGACGCAGCACGGTTCGCCGGTGGCGAAGACGCGTCCGGCCAGACCCTGGCCCTGGCTCATCCGCAAGGCTGCGGTCTCGGGCGACAGATTGCCGACACAGCGACGCATCACGACCTGATCGTTCTCGCGCAGCAGGATGCCGCAGATGTCGGCCGCGAGCAGGCGCTTGGCCTCTTGCGTGATCAGCAGCTGGATCTCTTCCAGATCGCGACTGGTGAGGATGCGCGTGGCCACGCGATGCAGCACCTGGATCTCGTTGACGCTCTCGGAAGCCACCGTCTGGCGCTCGCAGGTCGTCAGCGCGAGGTCAATCGAGGCGGCCAGGGTGTCGCGCAGCGCGGCGTTGCCGACATGCGGATCGTCGAGATCGATCAGCGCCGCCACGCCGCCGGGCCGTACGGGCACGAACAGTGCGCCGGATGCCAGGCGCCGCTCGCTGTCCCAGCCCACCGCTTCCGGCGGCACGTCCAGCGATGCGGTGACGACGGCGCAGTCTTCCGACAGCGTGTGCCAGGGCCGCCATTGGCCACCGGAGCGCACGATGATCGCCGCCACCCGCGCCCGCAGCGCGGCCACCAGGCATTTCTCGGCTTCCAGATACAGGGCGAAGGTGCTGCCGTGCAAGGCCACGGTAGCGAGCCTGCGCATCGCCTCGGCGATCGACGCGAAATCGGAAAGCGCGGCCGCCTTCAGCGGTGCAACGATCGCCACGGGACTCCTCCTAGCGGGTGCCGTTTTGGTCGGCGCCTCGCCATGGACGATACCATCGTATAGGACCGGCGCACCACGGGGCAATGGTCTCGCGGTATCGATTGGTTTAGAGCCTCGGATCGATGGCCACCTTGAGCACCTGCTGCGCGGCGAACTCCTGGTAGGCCTGCGGCACGGCATCGAGCGGCACTACCTTGCTGATCACGATCGTCGGATCCATCGCCTTGCCGGAGATCAGCGCAGCCAGTCGCGTGCGCAGCCGGATCGAATCGCCTAGCGCGAAGCTCAGGCTCAGTTCGTCGTTGAAGCCGCGCGCGACCGGAAAACTCCAGGTCGGATCCGCGTGCACGCCGGTGGAGACCACGCGGCCGCGCCGGCGCACCAGTGCGAAGGCCGTCTCCAGCGGGCCACGCCCGCCGACGCAATCGACGACGACGTCGGCGCCATCTCCGTCGGTGAGCCGTTTGATCAGCGCCGGCGCCTCCTCGAGCGTGGCGGCGAGCGAGCCGTGCGCCTGCGCAAGGCGGCGCCGCTCCTGGTTGGGCTCGACCAGCACGACGATGCCGGCGCCCGCCGTCTGCGCGCTCAGCGCGGTGAGCTGCCCGACGGAGCCGCCGCCGATCACCGCGACCGATTCGCCCGGGGTCAGCAGCGAGCGCTCGATGGCGACCCAGGCAGCGGCCAGGTTGTCGCCGATCAGCAACGCCGCGGGATCGCCGCAGCCGGCCGGCACCGGCGCCAGCGTGACGTCGGCCAGCGGCACGCGCATCAGCTCGGCCTGCGCGCCGCCCAGTGCAGGCCCGAAGATCGATCCGGTGCCGAACACGCCGCGCTGCGCGCATTCCCAATGATCGCCGCGATCGCACCAGCGACAGCGCCCGCACGCGGTGAAATCCGAACCCATCACGTGATCTCCGCGCTTGAAGCGCTGCACGGCGCTGCCGACCTCGACCACATCACCGACGAATTCGTGACCGACGGTGGCGCCGGCCTGCATGCCGGGGAATCGCCCGGAGATCACATGCAGATCGGTGCCGCAGATCGCGCTCAAGCTGACGCGTACGAGCGCGTCGGTGGGCACCTCGATGAGCGGATCGGGCACCTCGGCCACGCGAACGGCCTTCGGTCCGGTATAGACGACGGCGCGCATCGCACTCAGCCCAGCTCGCGGATGCGCGCGGCGATGCGCCCGGCTGCGTCGCGCAGCGCCTGAAGCTCGGTCGGGCGCAGGTCGGGCACGACGATCTCACCCACGCCGGCGCGGGTCAATCGGACGGGCAATCCGAGACGGGTATCGACCAGGCCGAACCGACCCCGGGTGCGCACGCAGGCGGTGAGGATCTCGTTGGCGTTGCGGGCCATCGCGCGGATCATCGTGGCAGCGGATTCGGCCGGCGCGAAATACGCGCTGCCCTTTTGCAGCAGGCTGACCACCTCGGCGCCCGAATCGCGCGTGCGCTCGACGATCGCATCGAGCGTGTCCTTGTCCAGCAGCTGTTCGAGGGGTACTCCGCGCGCCGTCGCCTGGCTGAGCGGAATCACCATCTCGGGGCCATGACTGCCCAGCGCGCAGGCGCTCACCTCGTCGGGCCTGGCAACGCCCGCGAGC